>NZ_CDWWXB010000075.1:0-14251 GCF_977971855.1 Frankia sp. CoWAU3
GAAAGAGACGCCTCGCTCGCGCTGTGTCGCCCAGGGCGCCCCGAGTCACCCCACAGCACGTCTACAAAACATCACCGATCACAACGTAGCGTGATCTCTGCGCGGCCCTGGGGGGAACCCCCCCGGACCGGAGGAGCCGGAGGAGAAGGCGCGGCGCCACCAAGGCCGGTGCCCGAGGGCACTACCCCGGTCGCGTTGGTGCGGCAGGGAATGGGTCACAGACACCGGTATGCCCCGCCCGGACGGGGCGAACCGGTCGCCCTCATCGCCGTTGCGGGGATGGTCCTCCCGGATCGCACGGACGGCATCGAGCGGGCGGACACCGACGTCGGTCAGCCCTCGGGTGGTCGGTCAGCCCTCGGCTGCCGACGTGCCGTGGCGGCCCGGCAGCCTGGCGGTCATCGCGGATCTCGCCTCGTCGCTGACGAGGCGCTCGGTGAAGATCGAGCTTTCGACGTCGATGCGCGCCAACACCTCCGGTGTCCCGCCGTCGTGCAGCAGGGCGCGAGCTGCCGCGAGCGCCTGCGGCGGCTGGGCCAGCAGCGCCGCCACCCGGTCGTCGACCCGGGCGCGTAGCGCTTCGGCGTCGGGAAGCACCTCGGTCACCACCCCCAGTCGGGCGGCCTCGGCCGCTCCGAGGGACTCGCCGAAGTAGACGAGGCGGGCAGCGATGGCTGGTCCGACCCGGCGGGGTAGCAGGAGGGTCGACCCGAACTCGGGGATCACCCCCAGGTTGACGAACGGCATCCCGAGGGTGCTGCGCTCGGTCGCGTAGACTAGGTCGCAGTGCAGCAGCAGCGTGGTCCCGATGCCCATCGCGGGCCCGTCGACCTCGGCGACGAGAAGTTTCGTGCTGCGGGCCAGCGTCCGGATGAAGGTCAGCGTCGGACCCTCCGCCCGGAGGGCGTCGGCGGCCAGAAAGTCGACCAGATCGTTGCCGGCGGTGAAGGATCCGCCGCTGCCGGTCAGCCGGATGACCCGGATCTCCGGGTCGGTCTCGGCCTTGTCGAACGCCTCCGCGAGGGCGAGGTACATCGCCTGGGTGAGGGCGTTGCGTTTCTCCGGGCGGTTGATCCGTACCGTCAGCGTGCCCTGGCCGGGTTCGCTCTCGATCTGGCTGCTCATCCGTGTCTCCTCACCGGTCCGTCGGGTTCCCTGGCCCGGCCGTGCTCCCGACCCGGCTGTGCCCGGGGGGCGTCAACCGTGCTCAGGGGCACAGTGCCACCGGCTGGCCTCGGGTGAAAGTAGTTGTGCCACCTCCGCCGCTTCCGTGACCTCCGCCGCTTCCGCCAGCCGGGGCCTCGCTCGGCGATTAGCGCAGCAGTTCAGCAGCAGCTCATTGGACGGGAGTTGATGGGGAGGTCTGTCGTGGAGTTGTTGTGGAGTGATTGAAGCTTCGGCGGACCGGGTAGGGCCTGATCGGCAATCGTCGACGGGGGTGACTGCTGGGGCGGGGTGACCCAAGTTCCCGTCGCCAGGTGTCTGCAATGTCTGCAATGTCTGCAATGGAACCACTCTTCATGATCTGGCAAGAGGTGGGAGCTGCGGCCCGGGCGGGGGTCGGGTGGGCCGCGAGGGTGTGATCTGTGTGGCCTCGGATCGTGCGATGTGCTTCCAGCAACATGCCAGCATGTGATGTGTTTGCGTTGTCGAGCGCGGTGCGACCGGTTGATCGGGGCCTTCGTGGTCGCGGAGGATCTGTGCCAGTTGGTACCTACTGCTGCCCGTCAGTGCTAGTTGATGCGCATCGTCGTTGTTTGGTCCGGGCTGCGCTCATGTAATTCGGGGCGGGTTCCGGTTGCGCGTTGCGCGTTCGCGAATGTTCGTCACCCGGTGCTACCTCGCCATCCTTTTGCGTTGAAGACGGGTGCCCCCAGCCGGGCTAGTTCTTCACCCGCTACAGTTGTCCGCGCCCCCGGAACATTCACCCGATGTCCGGACCGCCTACTCCAATGCGCTGGCCCGGTGTTGTCGTCTGTGGTCTTCCGGTGACATGTCCCGATGGAACTCGACTACTCACCCCCGCACACGAGGCACTCGACTCCCGGGTGCCGGACGAGAGGACCGGATGCTCCAGAATTGGCCCATCCGCTCGAAGCTAGTGGTGATTCTCGTCGTCCCCCTGGCTGCGCTCGCGGTACTGAGCGCGATACAGGTGCGGGGGAACGTCGACAACGTGCGGGTCGCCAACCGCATCAAGGCACTCGCCGACTTCTCGATCAAAAGCAACGATCTGGTCCAGGCCCTGCAGGTCGAGCGGTACGCCACGAACTCCTATGTCGGTTCCAACTACATGGCCGTCGCTCAGGAGCAGGCGGCGCTCGCCGCCCGCGGCCCGGTGGACAAGGCCCTGGCCGTCTATCGGGCCGGTGAGGCGGCGCTGCCCGCGGCGGGTCGTGACACTCTGGCGACCACGCTCGCGTCGATCTCGGAACGCCTCGGCAAGCTCTCGGCGCAGCGCAAGGCGATCGACGCGCACCAGGCGCAGGTGGACCAGAACATTGCTTTCTACTCGGGTGCCGTGGACGACCTCCTCGCTCTCGACGCCCAGGTGGCGGCCGGAAGCCGCAACACCTCGTTGGTCAACGGTGCCACCACACTGGTGAGTATCGAGCAGGCCAAGGAACAGATCGCCCACCAGCGCGGCGCCGTCGTCCGCGTGATCCTCCTCCAGCAGACGGATGCGGCCACGCTGCGGGAGATCCAGATCAGGAGCGGGGCGGAGGACGCCTGGCTGGCCCAGTTCCGCACCACGGCCACGGCGGACGAGCAGGAGTTCTACAACGTGACGGTCGGCCGGACGATCTCGGCCGCCGCGACATTGCGTGACGGCACGGTCAACGCCGTGCAGAACGGCCAGCCGCTGACCGTTACCCCGCAGATCTGGCTGGAGGCCTCCGACGCGAAGATCAATGCGATGCGGCAGGTCGAACGCCGGATCGCGGCCGACCTCGCAACGACCAGCACGAAGATCGCCAGTTTGGCCACCCGCGACGCGCTCCTCAGCGGTATCGGCGTGGCGCTGGTGCTCGTGGTGTCGGTGGTGATTTCTCTCCTGGTGGCGAGCCCGATGATCCGGGACCTACGCCGACTGCGCCGCGGCGCCCTCGAAGTCGCGAACGAGCGGCTGCCCGGGGTCGTCGACCGTCTGCACCGCGGGTCGCCGGTGGACGTGGCCGAGGAGGAATTCCCGGTCGAGGTCCGGAGCAAGGACGAGATCGGTCAGCTCGCCGAGGCGTTTGGCACCGTGCACGCGGTGGCCGTGCGGACCGCGGTGGAGCAGGCCGCGATGCGCAAGAGCATCGGGGACACGTTCCTCAACCTCGCCCGCCGCAGCCAGGCACTCATTCACCGCCAGCTCAAGGTGATCGACGCCCTGGAGCGCAAGGAGACCGACCCGGACGAGCTGGAGGAGCTCTTCCGTCTCGACCACCTCGCCACCCGCATGCGCCGGCACGCCGAGGACCTCATCGTGCTGTCCGGCTCCAAGCCGGCCCGTGGTTGGCGCCGGCCCGTCCCGGTCAAGGACGTCGTCCGTGGCGCCGTCGCCGAGGTGGAGGACTACACCCGGGTGCAGGTGATGTCGATCGACGGAGGGGCCATCAGCGGTCACGCCGTCGGTGACGTCATCCACATGCTCGCCGAGCTGATCGAGAACGCCACCTCCTTCTCCCCGCCCCACACGCCGGTGCATGTCTCCGGGCACGAGGTGTCGAACGGCTTCGTGATCGAGATCGAGGACCGCGGGCTGGGCATGAGTCCGGAGGAGTTCGACGCCGTGAACGAGCGGCTGGCCAACCCGCCTCCCTTCGACCTGTCGACCAGCGAGCGTCTCGGCCTGTTCGTCGTCGGTCGGCTCGCCGAGCGGCATTCCATCTCGGTGAAGCTGCGGTCCTCGCCGTACGGCGGCACGATGGCGATCGTCCTGGTGCCGACCACGCTGCTGCGGCAGGTCGACCCCGACGGGGAGGCCCGGCCGGAGCCCGCGCAGATCGCCCCGCCGCTCCCCATGACGCGGGTTCCGGCTCTCGACGGCCCGGCCATCGACGAGGACCGGTTCCACGGGTCGCTGGTGGACGCGGACGGCAACCTCGCCGGTCCCCCCGCGCTCTCCGAGGACGCGGCCGCGGCTGCGCACGGTCAGGACGAGACGCTCATCGACGATCTGCCGGTCTTCGCCACGGTGCGATCGAGCTGGTTCGTCGCCGACCGCCCACGGCACCGTTCCAACGGCAGGCCTTCGGACGCTCCGCCGCGTCCCTCGACCCCGCGCTCCGACCCGGACGGCGGGTCGGGCGGGAAGCCCGGCTCCCGCGACTTCGGTGACCTCCCGCCGCTGCCGTCGCGCCGTTCGCGTGGCGGCCGCAGGGCCGCGGGGGACCAGCCTCACCCCGCCGTCCCGGACCATCCCCAGACGCCCGGGTCGGACGACCCCGGCGGTCCGCCGTCCCATCCGGGACAGGAGACATCTTTCCGGGATGAACCCTTCCTGGAAGAGCCCTTCCGAGATGGCCCCTTCCAGGACGGACGGGACGTCCCCGGTCCGGGTGGCCACGACGGTGCGCCCGGCTCCGAGCATGGCGGCGACGGCGGACCCGGTAGCCGTGTCACCTCGCTGTTCGGTGACAGCCCCATGGCCGGGGAGCGGTCGTGCGGTGGTGAGCCCGGCTCCGCCGACCCGCGGGAGGCCACCCGAACCGATCCGTTCACCTCACCGCTGGGCCGGCCGGTGGGACGCTCCGGGGGATTCCAGCGCGAGGAGGCCCCCGCCATGGGCCAGACGGTCGTCCCCCTCGGACGCCCGGCGCCTTCGGCCCGTTCGGACGAGCCCGCCGACCCGGCCGGGCCCGGCGCGGACGGCCAGCTGCCCGTCGATTTCACCGAGGTGGGCCTGCCCAAGCGCACCCGGCGGGCCAGTCTCGCGCCACAGCTTCGTCGGGACACTCCCGAGGAGCGTTCCGGAATACTCGCCGCGCAACGGAGCCCGGAAGAGATCCGCAACATGATGTCGTCCTTCCAGAACAACTTTGGTCGTGGTCTGGCGGACGGCCAGGTTTCGAACGACGGTGACGATGTAGGAAAGGTGACCTGATGCGTCCGCTGGGGTCGTCCGAGAACATGAGCTGGTTGCTCAACAACCTCGTCAAGAAGGTGCCCGAAGTCACCTATGTGATCGCGCTTTCCTCTGACGGGTTGTTGCTCGCCACCTCGTACGGGATGGACCGGGCGACCGCCGACCAACTGGCCGCGGTGGCCTCCGGATTCAACAGCCTGGCGCGCGGCGCGGGTCGTTTCTTCGGGGGTGGAAACGTCCGGCAGACCATTGTCGAGATGGACGAGGGATTCCTGTTCGTCACCGCGGTGGGGGACGGATCGTGCCTGGCCATTCTCAGCAGCCCCGGCGCGGACATCGGTCTCATCGCCTACGAGATGGCGCTGCTGGTGACCCGGGTCGGCGAGTTCCTCACCCCGGAACTCCGGGCTCAGATGCAGTCCGCGCTGCCACTCTGACATCGGCCCGGCGATCGGGTGGGGGTCCGATCGGTTGGTGGGTCAGCCGGTCGCCCCCTGCCATCACCGACCGGATGACAGCAGAATTCTCAAGGCAGGAGGACCGGTATGTCGCGCGATGATGAATGGTTCGACGAAGAGGCTGGTCCGGTCGTCCGCCCCTACGCTGTCACCGGGGGCCGGACACGGCCGACGAACCAGACGTTGGAGCTGGTCGCGTTGGTGACCACCACGCCCAACGGCCGGCTGATGATGCGGACGCTGGAGCATGAGCAGCGCGCCATCGCGCTGCTCTGCCAACGCGTGCAGTCGATCGTGGAGATCTCCGCTCGGCTGAATCTTCCGGTCGGGGTCGCGCGGGTCCTCGTCGGCGACATGCTCGACGCCGGCCTGGTGACCGTGACCCGACCGGCCCGATCCTCCGACCGCCCTTCCATTGCCCTCATCGAAAAGGTGCTCGATGGACTACAGGCCCTCTAGAACGGGGTCGCCGGAAACGGCGCCGCCGCATCCGGTAAAAATCATCATCGCCGGCGGGTTCGGAGTCGGAAAGACGACGTTCGTCGGTTCGGTGAGCGAGATTCAGCCCCTCACCACGGAGGCCGCGATGACGGCCGCAAGCATAGGGATCGACGACACCAGCGCGGTCGGTTCGAAGACGACGACCACGGTCGCGATGGACTTCGGTCGGATCACGCTTCTCGACAGCATTATTCTCTACCTTTTCGGCACCCCGGGCCAGGACCGGTTCTGGTTCATGTGGGATGAGCTCGTCCTCGGCGCGATCGGCGCGGTGGTCCTGGTGGACACGCGGCGGCTGGCCGACTCCTTTCCGGCCATCGACTACTTCGAGGAGCGCGACATCCCGTTCCTCATCGCGCTGAACCGGTTCGACGGTGCGCGGGAGTACCGGGTGGAGGACGTCCGGGCGGCGTTGGACCTCGATCCGCGCCGTCCGGTGGTGTTCTGCGACGCCCGGCAGCGGGAGTCGGTCCGGCAGTCCCTGGTGTCGCTGGTCCGCCACGCCCTCGACGTGGTGTCCGCGGAGTCCCGGCCGGGCCTGCCCCAGCGGTCGGGGTGAGCGGCCGCGTCGGTCCGGTGCGCACGGCTGGTCCGGTCGGCGTCCGTCGGCCACGTCCCGATCCTGCTCCGAGGAAGGGGAAGGTGCTCGATCTTTTCGGTATCGATGAGGTCACCCTGGCCGCCTATCGGCTGTGGCTGTGCCACGAGGTCCTGAGCGTGCCCGAGGTGGCGGAGATGCTCGGCGAGCCACTGGTCGCCGCGGGGCGGGCGCGTGATCGTCTGGTCGAGCTGGGTCTGTTGCTGCCCTCGCGCGAACGGGCCGGTCACTACGTCGCGGTGCATCCCGAAGCCGGGTTCGACCACCTGCTCCAGGCGCAGCACGAGCAGCTGATCCGTCGCCATGAGCGGCTGCTCCTGGCCCGGGCGCAGATCAGCTCCTTCGTCTCGGACTACCTGGAGAGCCGTCCCGGCGGGGACACCGCCGAGGTAAGGCGGATAGACAGTGCCGACCAGGCCCGTGCGGAGCTGCTCGCGATCGTCGGGCGAGCCGAGCGGGAGGTGCTCGCGCTGCATACCCGGCGCGAGTGGTCCTCGACCCTGACTCGCGAGGTGATGCCGGTCGAACTGCGTGCGTTGCGGCGTGGTGTGGTGATGCGCAGCGTCCTGCCCCGGTCGGTGCGCCTGGACGAGCTCGGCGCCGGCTATGTGCGGACCGTGGCGGCGCATGGCCTGGACGCCCGAATGATCGACGATCCCCGGCTGGACGCCACCGCGGTCGACGGGCGGATCGGCCTGGTCCGACTGGGCCGGGGGTTCGCGACCGGCCAGACCCTGCTCGTGCGCACCCCGGAGCTGACCGCCCTGCTGCTCACCCTGTTCGAACAGGTCTGGGAGGCCGCCGAACCGCTGAGCGGCGAGGCGATGGCCGCTCCCGGGGACGGTGACGACGCGCCGAACGACACCGAACGGCTGCTGCTGCGTCTGCTCAGCCTCGGCATGAAGGATGAGGCGGCCGCGCGCCATCTGGGCGTCTCCGTCCGCACCGTGCGCCGCATGATCGCCGATCTGATGGCACGGCTGAACGCCCGTAGCCGGTTCCAGGCGGGTAGCCTCGCCGCGCAACGCGGCTGGTTCTGAGCGGCTGGTTCTGGGTAGTCGGCTCTGGATGTAGTCGGCTCTGGGTAGCACCATACCCGACCAGGCCGAGGCCGAGCGCGGACGACGTGGTTCCCACGAGATCGAGATCCCGGTTCTCCTCCGGCGGCGTGTCGACCATCCCCGGGCACCGGGAAGCCCGCTCGCGACGGTTGTAGCCACGTTGTGCTCTCCGTGTGCGCCGGTTGGCATTTGACTGCCAGGGCAACTTGCTGCCAGGGGAAATCCAGGACAGCTGCGCCGCGTGGCCCCATGCTCTCGATGAGCCAGAGAAGCCGACTGCTTTAGAAAGGCTGGCTGCTTCAGAAGGGTTGTTGGGCTGCTTCAGAAGGGCTGTCGGGTGGGAAGCGGTGGTCGCGCACCGGTCACTCCCGGCCGGCTCCATGTTCGTCGGCGGACTCCCCTGCCACCTGTAACGCGTCGCAAGGTGCCGGGGCCGGTCCGTCAGGGCCGGTCCGCCTGACTGCCCATGCACACGGTACCCGTGCTTGCCATGCATACGGTACCCGTGCTTGCCTGGGGTCAAACACACGCTTCCCAAGAACATGTCGAGGAGATTCTCGTGCCCTCAGTCACCGGTCCCTCAGTTACCGTCCCGCAGAACCCCGCCACGCCGTCCGGAGGTCAGTCACACCGGACTCTCATCGTAGCCAGGATGAACCCTGCCGACGCTCCCGCCATCGCGGCGACCTTCGCCGAGTCCGATGCCGGAGAACTACCCGGAATCGTGGGTGTGACCAGGCGTGACCTGTTTCACTTCCATGGCCTTTACTTTCATCTTATCGAGGCTCCGACTAACGTCAGGAACACCGTCGAGAACGTCCATGAGCATCCGCTGTTCGTCGACGTGAGCAAAAAGCTCGGGAAATACGTCTCCGCCTACGATCCGGAGACCTGGCGCACCCCCGGGGACGCGATGGCACAGAGTTTCTACTCGTGGACGGCCGGCTGAGCCCCCGGTGCGCCACCGGGCTTCTGATACACGGCCGGGTTCCTGTACACCGCCAGAGCACCGGGCCCGCCGGCTGCGGCCGCGACCGGTCATCAGCGACTGCGTCCTGGATCCCGCCCACCGGTACGCCCAGTTTTTCATGTGAACCCCGAAACCCGAAAATGAAAAAGGGAGTACGACATGCCCCGGCAATGGTCGGCCGATGCCCTGCTCGACTTCCTGGTCGAGCAGGCCGGTCTGCCCTCGGACGAGCGGCCGACGGACCTGGACGTGACCTTCATCGACATCGGCCTCGACTCGCTCGCCTACCTCCAGCTCTCGGCGGAGGTGGTCGGGACCTTCGGGGTGGACCTCCCGGCCGAGCTGCCGGAGAGCTGGACCCTCGCCGAGATCCTGGCCACGGTGAACACGGCTCTCGGCCAGCGCGAGACGGTCTGAATCCGCCGTTAGTTCCCACGTCCCATACCTTCCAGGCCGACCGGAGCCGACGTGAGCGGGCACACTGACAACTCGATTTTCATCGATGCCGACCTTGACACCGTCTGGACCATCACCAACGATCTGGAGTCCTGGCCTGACCTCTTTACCGAATACGCCTTGGTAGAGATTCTGGAGCACCATGAGAACACCTTCAAGTTTCGCCTGACCATGCATCCCGACGAGAACGGGACGGCGTGGAGTTGGGTGTCCGAGCGGACGCTCGACCCGGCTACCCGGCAGGTGCGCGCGTACCGCGTCGAGACCGGTCCGTTCGAGTACATGCACATCCACTGGAGCTACACGCCGGAGGGCACCGGCACCCGCATGCGCTGGGTGCAGGACTTCCATATGCGCCCGTCGGCGCCGGTGAACAACGAGCAGATGACCAACCGCATCAACGCCAACACCGCCCGCGAGATGTCGGTGATCCGGGAGAAGGTCGAGCGGGCCGCCGCCGAGCTGCCCCCGGTCTCCCTCGCGCTGCCGGAACAAGTCTGAGGAGAACGATACCGGTGACTTCCGTGACAGGGATTCCGAAGGTTCTCTGCATTCACGACATGACCCCAAACCGTCGGCGCGGCGGTGACGTCCGCACGCTGCTCTCCCCGGCGACCGTGGGCTCGACCTCGGGCTTTTTCGGCACCTTGACCCTCCAACCGGGTGAGGTGGTGACCGAACACCTGCACCCCTACTCGGAGGAGTTTCTCTACTGCGTGCGCGGCATTGTGACCGCCCGACTGGACGGTCAGTACCAGGACCTGCCGGCCGACCACGGGGTGTGCATCCCGATCGGGATGCGCCACCGCGTCGTCAACACCGGTGAGGAGACCGCCTTCCTCGTCTTTCACCTCAGCCCGCTGGCACCCCGGCCCGACCTCGGTCACGTCGACACCGAGGTACCGCTCGACCCGGATGCCCCGCACGTCCCGGTCGCCCCGCACGTCCCGGTCACCCCGTCGGCGCCCACCGTCGACTCCCTGCCCCACGGGTCCGGACAGTGAGCGGACCAAGACGGACGGCGGTCACCGGGATCGGGGTGGTCGCCCCCGGTGGGGTCAACCGCAAGGAGTTCTGGACCCTGCTGACCGACGGCCGTACCGCGACGCGGCGACTGTCGTTCTTCGACCCGACCCAGTTCCGTTCCCAGGTGGCCGCCGAGTGCGACTTCGACCCGGCGGCGGCCGGCCTGACCGCCAGGGAGATCGCGCGTAACGACCGGTTCGCGCAGTTCGCCTTGGCCGCGGCGTTGGAGGCGGTGGAGGACAGCGGCCTGGACCTGCGGGACGGCGGGGACGGTTTCGGGAACGGCGGGGACGGCGGGGACGGCCCGATCGTTGGCGTCAGCATCGGCAGCGCGGTGGGCGCGACCACCCGCCTGGAGAACGAGTACGTCGAGGTCTCCGACAGCGGGCGGGACTGGGAGGTTGATCCCCGGTACGCCAGCTCGTTCCTCTACCACGCGATGGTGCCGAGCTGCCTGGCCACCGAACTGGCCTGCCGGTTCGGGGCGCACGGCCCAGCCTTCGTGGTCTCCACCGGCTGCACCTCGGGCATCGACGCGGTCGGCTACGGCCATCAGCTCATCGTCGACGGCGAGGCCGACATCGTCATCGCCGGTGCCTCCGACGCGCCGATCTCCCCGATCTCGATGGCCTCCTTCGACGCGATCCGCGCGACGACAGCCCGCAACGACGACCCCGAACACGCCTCCCGTCCCTTCGACGCCAGCCGGGACGGCTTCGTGATGGGGGAGGGCTGCGCCGTACTCATCCTGGAGGAGCTCACCGCCGCCCGGTCGCGCGGTGCGCACATCTACTGCGAGGTGGGTGGGTACGCCTCGCGCTCGAACGCGTTCCACATGACCGGACTGCGCCCCGACGGGGTCGAGATGGCCGAGGCGATCCGGGTCGCGATGGACGCGGCGCGGGTCGGGGCCGACGACATCGACTACATCAACGCGCACGGATCGGGCACCAAGCAGAACGATCGGCACGAGACGGCAGCCTTCAAGCGTTCGCTGGGACAGCGGGCGTATGACATCCCGGTCAGCTCGATCAAGTCGATGATCGGGCACTCGCTGGGCGCGATCGGGTCGATCGAGATCGCTGCCTGCGCCCTGGCGATCGAGAACGACGTCATCCCCCCCACCGCCAACTGGACCACCCGCGACCCCGAGTGCGATCTCGACTACGTCCCGAACATCGCCCGGGACCACACTGTCGACGTGGCCCTGTCGGTCGGCAGCGGTTTCGGTGGCTTCCAGTCGGCGATCGTCCTCGCCGCCCCGACGCGATGAACGCCACCGTGGAGGCCTCCGTCGCGACGGCCGCGGGACCCGCGTACCGGGACGGTTCGCCGCAGGCCCCGGTCCGGCCGGTCGTCACCGGTCTCGGCGTCCTCGCGCCCAGCGGCATCGGGACGGAGGAGTACTGGGCATCAACTCTGCGCGGCGAGCTGAAGATCGCGCCGATCAGCCGGTTCGACACCACCTGGTACGACGCCACCCTTGCCGGAGAGGTCGCCGGTTTCGCGGTCGAGGACTACGTCGACAAGCGGTACATCGTCCAGACCGATCGGTGGACCTGGTTCGGGATGGCCGCGTCGCGCCTCGCCATGGCCGATGCGCGCTACGACCCGGCAGCGCACGATCCGTATGCGACCTCGGTGGTGTTCGGCAGCGGGTCGGGCGGTGTCGACATCGGACAGCGCGAGCTGGGACGGTTGTGGACCCGGGGCCGCACTGCGGTGAGCGTCTATCAGTCGATCGCCTGGTTCTACGCGGCGACGACCGGGCAGACCTCGATCCGGTATGGTCTGAAGGGGCCATCGGGGGTCCTGGTCAGTGACGGTGCCGGCGGAATCGACAGCCTGGCCCAGGCCCGGCGGATTATCCGCCGAGGCACGCCGACGGTGCTCGCCGGGGGGGCCGAGGCGAGCCTGACGCCTTATGCGATTGCCGGCCATCTGTCCGGTGGCCGGGTCAGCACCGCGACCGTCGCGGCGGACGGCTACAAGCCGTTCGACGTTCGGGCGAACGGTTACCTGCCCGGTGAGGGTGGCGCGACGCTCGTGCTCGAGGATCCGGCCGCCGCCGCCGCCCGGGGAGCCCCGCACGTTTACGGCGAGATCGCCGGCTACGCCGCGACGCACGACGCCGCCCACCACGAACGCCCCGCCCCGGACGCGCGCTGGCTCGCCACCGCGATGCGCCGGGCCCTGCGCGACGCCGGCCTCACCCCGGACGACGTCGATGTCGTCTTCGCGGACGGCGCTGGTTCACCGGACCTCGACGCCCAGGAGGCGGCGGCGATCCGCACGGTCTTCGGGGCCCGGACGGTCCCGGTGACGGCGCCGCAGGGCTTCGTCGGCAGGCTCCTCGCCGGCGGCTCGGCGTTGACGGTGGCCGCGGCGTTGCTGTCCATCCGGGACGGGGTCATCCCGGGGGTGGGCAACCTCGACACCCCCGATCCGGCCCATGGACTCGACCTCGTGCGCACGCCCCGGCGTGTACCCGTGCGGGTGGCGCTGGTGAACGCCCGCGGCCACGGCGGTTTCAACAGCAGCCTCGTGGTTCGCGCCGTCGGTCCTCGCTGAGGAGGACGTACCCACCCGTACCGCCTGCCCGCACCGCCTGCCCCCGCTCCTGCCCGCTCACCTCCGACACCTCACCAGTCGAACCTCACCAGTCGACACCTTGACACAGGAGACAGTCAGCGATGTTCCCAGACCTGGCCGGGCGACGCGCCCTGGTTACCGGCGGTACCCGCGGCATCGGACGGGCCGTGGTGCTCGGCCTCGCCCGAGCCGGAGCGACGGTCGTTGCCGGCCACCAGCGCCAGACCGAGGAGGCCGAGAGCCTGCGCCGCGAGCTCAAGGACACCGGCGGCGACCATCTGCTCGTCCAGGCCGACGTCGCCGATCCGGGCCAGATCACCGAGCTCGTCGAGGCCACCGGCACCCACCTGGGCGGCCTCGACATCGTCGTGAACAACGTCGGCACGATCAGCCACATCCCCTACGCGCAGCTGCCCCTGGACGAGTGGACGCAGGTGCTGACCACCAACCTCACCGCCACTCACCTCGTCACGCAGGGCGCGTTGTCGTTGCTGGGGGACTCCGGTTCGGTGATCAATATCGGATCCGGCTCCGGGGTGGTCGGTCTGCCGCTGCGGGCCCACTACACCGCGGCGAAGACCGGCCTGATCGGACTGACCCGCTCGCTGTCCAAGGAGCTCGGTGTCCGCGGCATCCGGGTGAACCTGGTCTCCCCGGGAGTCATCGAGACCCACCATGCCGAGGGCATCGACCCGGCCGTCAGGGCGGCCTACACCAACCGCATCCCGCTGGGACGCATCGGGACGGCCGAGGAGGTCGCCGCGGTTGTCCTGTTCCTGGCCAGCGACGTGTCGTCCTACGTCAACGGCGCCACCTTTGCCGTGGACGGAGGCATCTGATGACCTCGACCCCGCCTTTTCGGATCATGCTGACAATGCGGATCCACCCCGGTCGGGAGGGCGAGTTCGAGCAGACCTGGCTGCGGATCGGCGACGCGGTCACCTCGCACCCGGCGAACCTCGGGCAGTGGCTGATCCGCTCGGAGGAGGAGCCGAGCACGTACTACATCGTCAGTGACTGGGTTGACGAGGAGAAGTTTCGCGAGTTCGAGCACAGCGAGCGTCACCTGGTGCACCGCAAGGCGCTGCACCCGCTGCGTGCCAGTGCCTCGATGGTCACCGGTACCGTCGTCGCCCAGTTGGCCGGCGCGGCCTCCCTGACCGTTCCGGCGGGAAGCTGACCGTGGCCGGTCCGACGAAGGTTCGGGTCATGCTGTGGGCGGTCGACCCGCCCGGCGATCCCGGCGCGGTGGAGCGGGCTTACCACGAGATCAGCTCCAAGCTGGTCGGCACGCCTGGCCTGCTCGGTAACACGCTGCACCGGTCGGCGGCGGACCCGTCCCGGTTCGCGGTGGTCAGCGTCTGGGCGAGTATGGCCGAGTTCAACGTGTGGGAACAGGGGGCGGACCACCGCGGGACGACCTCACCGCTGCGTCCCCTGCAGGATCCGCAGCGCTCTCCAATGATCGACATCGAGGTCGCCGCGTACGGCCCGGACGGGCCCTTCGGCGACGAT
>NZ_CDWWXB010000076.1:0-10873 GCF_977971855.1 Frankia sp. CoWAU3
CCGACCTGAGCTGGCTCGACGAGCTGCTGCTGCCGGACGGCGACGGTGACTTCACCCCGGCCGGCGAGCTGCTGATCCAGGGAGGCCCCCTGGATCGGGTGCTCGCCGAGGACGCGCCCTTCGGCACCCTGAGCGCCGAGGTCGCGCGGGCCTGGCCCGCCGAGGTACTGGCGAAGGTCGGTGTGCTGCGCACCTTCGGGGTGTTGCACGCCCACGACCTGCCGTTGGATCCCGACGAGCAGATCCTGCTTGACCTCGACGACAGCGACACCTGGGTTGACGACGTCGCGGCGGACGACCACGGCGCGCCGGGCGGCTCGGCGAACCTGCGTCGGCCGCCTCCCGGCGGGCCACCGGCACCCGCCATGATCGGGGTGTTCGCGGCGGTACGCGATCTCGAACTCGTCGACCGGGCCGCCTGGCCCGAGGCGCTCGCCGAGCTCGCCCGACCACCGTTGCGGGACATCGTGTTCGCCCCCGAGCCGTCCTATACGCGCTGGTGGCTGGCGCGGCACGCGGTGCTGCCCGTCGGTGGCGACGGCCGGGTGCCCCGCTCCGCGGAACACCCGGCGCACCGGGACAGCAGGGTTCTGCCTCCGGGCGAGCTCGTCCTACCCGACGCGGACCCCCTGCTCACCGGGCTGTTCGCGCCGGCGGCACCGCTCCCGGGGGTCGACGACGAGTTCCTGCGCCACCTCGGCTGCCGGCTGACGCTGGAGGACGTCCTCGGCGACCTGGGCGCGGTGATGGACCTGCTCGACCGGCTGGGCGACGTCGACCGGGACGTGCCGTGGCCCGCGGCTCGCACGCTGTACATCGCCGCGGTCGACGCGGTGGCCCGGGTCCTGACGGCGCCGGACGGTTCCGCCCACGACGGGCGGTTCGACCCGCCGCTGACCGTCCGCACCCCGGACGGCGTCCGGGCCTGCGCCGACGTCGTCGTGGTGGACGCACCGGACATGCTGGGGCTGCTCGGCGCGGACCGCTTCGGGCTGCGTCTCCCGCTGGATCGGGCGGCCGAGGTGGCCCACGTCCTCGGCGTGCGCCTCACCGCCGAGGCGGGCACCTGCGAGATCGCCTCGGCGGGCCCCGGCGAGGCCCGGCAGGCACCGGACGGCACACCGTACCGGGTTCACGACCCGCTGCTGGTCGAGGATCTCGCCGGCAGGCCAACCCGGGTGCCCTGGCGGGTACTCGGCGGGATCGGCGGCGAGATCCACGTGGATGCCGAGGCCGGCTCAGACGCGCTCGCGCGGGCCCTGGCCTGGCGCGGCGGGCAGTGGGACCGGCGGCATGCGCTGGCCGCGGCGCTGCGCGACCCCGACGGTGCCGCCTTCCGAGCCGCGGAGGACGACCTCGACGAGACCTGAGCCGCGCCGGTGGGTTCCGGTCGCCGGACTATCGATCCGCGTGGTCAGGGTTTCCCCGCGCCCGCAGCCGGTTGCGGCGGCGGATCACGATCCACAGGCCGGCGAGCCCGAGGACGAAGCCGCAAATCGCCGTCACGAACCACCAGAGCCGGCCGTCGCCCCGCAGGTCGTCGAGGAAGAACGCCATGACCAGCGCGGCGATGGCCCACAGCACGGTTCCCACCGCGACGGAGGCGACCCCGTCGTAGGGCAACGGTTCGGGCGCGGACGGGCGGGTTGTCGCGGCGGGCTCGCCGCCCTCCGGGACGGGCGGGACCTCGGGGGCGTGCGCACCACCCGTGGAATCGCTGTTTGCTGAGACGCTCATCCCGCTCGACGCTACCCTCTCGGCTCGCGGGCCGGACTGCTCGCGGGCCGGGGTGATAGGTCAGGAGTCGTCCGCCGGTTCGACGAGCCACTCGTCGAACCGGCGTCTCGTCACGTCGCTCAGCAGGGCGATATCGGAACGGAACCCGTCCCGCAGCCGGGCCCCGATCGCCGGATCCAGCCGGGGGGCCGGGAAGGCCGGCACGGACGGGGGCGCCGGCACGGACGTCCCGGGTGGCCCGGGACGTCCTCGGCGCTCGGCCCCCAGCTTGACCCCCAGGAAACCGTGGACCCGTCGAATGACGGCGGCGGGATCCCCGATCAGATCGCGGTGCGCCGTCAGGAGTACCTGCTCGCGGGGGAACAGCGTGAACAGCCGCTGCAGCTGCGTGCCGTACCTGCCCAGGGCCAGGTAGCGCCACGGCCATGGCCAGCACGCGGCCGTCCGGGCGGCCTCGGCGGCCACGGCACGTTCGAAATCGTCGAGGTCCTCAAGACCGGCCAGCCGCATCCGGACCCAGTTCGCATAGGCCCGCTCCACCGGATCACGAAGAACGACGATGAGCTTCGCGTAGGGAAGCAGTTCGTGAATATGCCGCAGCGCCGTGAAGTCGGCGAGATAATACGGGGTGCTCTCGCCGCGCACCGCACCCGCCGGAGCCGCGTCGAACAGCGCCTCGTAGTCGGATCGCCGACGGACAGGTGATCGCTCGCCCGGCCCGGCGCGAGCCACGCAGCCCGGACGACCGGCACTCCCGCCGGCTTCGCCCCAAGCGGAACAGACGACGCCGGCCCGGCCGGCCGTGGTGACGTCGAGCCCGCTTTCCAGGATGCGCCCGGCCAGGAAGTACCCCGGTTGCGGGATCTCGGGCATGAAGACGGATCGATGGCGGCCGAGTTCCTCGTGCAGGACCTCCGTACCCGCGTCGGGAGCACCGATCACGAAGAAATCAGGCAGAGCCACGGCATCTCCTGTTCCTGACGTCCCCGGCCGCGATTTCTGGAACAGCCCGTGAGTATATTCACGATTCTCCATCGGGAAGATGGACATCCCGGGACCTCCACGGCCGGCGTCATGCACCACAGATTCCACCGAAAGACCAAGAGGTGAGATAAGTCATACTTTTCAATGCTTGGCGACCGCCGGAGCAGTGTGCTTCCGTTGCTCTTGTGTTGAAGCGGCTGATCCTGGTCACCCGGGGCCACATTGATCTGCTCCGCGTTGCCTCGGCCGCCTGTCCGGCGGCCTGACGGGCAGCCGCCTACCTCCCGCACGGCGCTTCACGAAGCGTCAGCCGGTCCGGACACGCTAGACCAGGGCACGCCACCGTCTGTCAACCGACGTTGCCTCGTCTCGCGCGAACCGGCAAGCATCGCCAGGAAGGCCCCACCGGGCAGCGTCATCGCTGGTAGCTGCACATGCCGACCTCCCCCGAACAACATCGGCCCCGCCCTCCCCCGCCGCCGCTGGTGAGAGACACCGCCACCATCTTCGCGCCACCGCGCCGCGTACCCGGCGGACCCACCGGCCAGAACGCTGACACGTCGGCGGCATCTCGCCGCCCACCCGATCTTCGGTGACCGAGAGAAACCTGACCGAAAGGCCAGTAATGCCCCCGCAGACGACCGTCCTCCCGTACCGGACGCCCCACACCGCGCCCTCCCGTGCGGCGTCCGTTCCGGCGGCGTCCCTTCCACGACCGTCCCTGCCACGACCGTCCCTGCCCGCGACGGCGCCCGCGCACACGCCCGACGCCGGCCTCCGGACCGGCCAGTGGGAGATCGCGCCGCCGCCCCAGCGCGGGGTGTGGGTCGACCGCACCGCCTGGCTCGCCACCGTTGACGGCCGGACCCTGCAGCTGACCTACCTGGAGTTCGAGGTACTGGACTTCTTCGTCCGCCATCCCGGGCAGGCGTACAGCCGGGAGGCACTGCTCTGCTCGGTCTGGGGCCATCAGGTCGACGACGAGTCGGCTCCCGACATCCGCACGGTGGATGTCCTGGTGACGCGGCTGCGGCGCAAGCTCGGCCCGGAGCACCGGGACCGTATCGAGACCATCCGCCGCGTGGGCTACCGCTACCGCCCGGCGGATCCCTCGACCGACGGTTGACCACCGACGAGGTCCCAGACCGTCTCCGCCCGGTAGGTGGGGGATGATCCGGACTCGCCGCCGCCCGAGCTGCTCATCAGGATGAGCCGCTCGACGCTCCAGGGCAGCGATGGGACATCGGCACGCAACAGCTCGACGAGCGGTTGCAGTGCCCGCCCGCGTCCGTCCGGCACCCGGGCGAGCGTCAGATGTGCGCGCAACGGACGGGTGTCCCGGCGGGCCGCCCCGGCACGCTCGGCGGCCCGCCGGACCCCGACCGCCAGCGCTGTCAGGCGTGGGCTGGCTCGCGAGCCTGCCACGTCACCGGCGGCTGCGGCTGCGGCTGCGGCAATGCCGTCGACGGATGCGTCCGCGGTCACCGGCGGTGGCTGCCGCACCGCGGTCCACAGCACCCGATCGCCGAACCGTCCGCCGCCGACCGTCTCGACGGCGAACGGGCCGTGCCGGCGTGCCACCCGCGCCAGTCTCACGCCGAGCTCGGCGCGCCGGTCGTCCGGCACCGGCCCGAGGAAGGCGAACGTGACGTGCCACTGGTCCGGCGTGGTCCAGCGCAGATCCGCCGCCGCGGCGCGCGTCCTGCGCACGGCCGCGAGCAGCGCCTCGGCGACCTCGGGGGGTGGGACGGCCGCCACGAACAGTCTGGTTGCCAGCTCAACCTCCCTGGAACGACAGGCTCCCTCTCCCTGGGGCGGACGACAGGCTCCCTGGGACGGACGACAGTCTCCCTGGGACGGACGACAGTCTCCCTGGAGCGGACGGCAGTCTCCCTGAGCCGAGACGAACAGTGCGGCATGGACCTGCTCCGGGCCCGGATGGCGAGCGCTCGGCCTCCGATCGGTTCTCGGCGACAATCGGGTTGACCGGCGACCCTCGCCACCGGACGGGGAGCACTATCAATGCTGTGACGACGCTCCCCGATCTGGTGCCGCCGCGCGATCCCGCCCTTTCTCAGGCCTGGCGGGAGCTGCGTCGCGTCGTGCGTCGGCGGCAGCCGGACCTGCCCCTCGCGATGGCCCTGGTCACCGACGGCTCGGACATCACTACCGCCGAGGTGCTGCGCGATGCCGGGGTCGACGTCGTCGGTCTCCTCGCCCCGGAGCCGCTGGAGTCCCTGGCCTGGGCCGCCGAGGCGGGTGTCCGACGGGCGTACGCCGATCTGCTCACCTTGCTCTCGGACGACATCGAGGCGGTCTGCGTGGAGATACCGCCGCCCGCGTCCGACATCGTCGCCCGGCAAGCGGCCGAGATCGGCCTGCACGTACTCCTGGCCGGGCCGGCGACCGTCGAGGCCGAGGCCCTGCGCGCGGTCGCCGACCTCGCCGAGGAGGGTGATCTCGCCCACGTGGTCGCGCTCGACGGGCGGGCCTGGCCGGCTGCCACCCACGTCGCGGCGACCGTTCCCTCCCTGGGCCGGCTCACCCAGATGACCGTGGTGGGCGCGCCGAACGGGCCCGCCGGGCGGGTCGAGATCATCGACCTGGCGATGCGCTGGTGCGGCGAGATCCTCGCGGTCTGCGCCGATCCGGCCGCGATGCCCGCCCCGGCGCTCACCCCGGACGCACCGGTGACGCTGGCCCTGCTGGCGGCGAGCGGCGCGACGGTCCTGATCAACGAGCAGATGGGCGGGAACCTCGGCACAGCCACCCTCACGGTATGCGGCGACTCCGGACGCATCGTCGTCCGGGGCCGTCTGGTCCGCCGCCAGGACGACAGCGGCATCCGGGATCTGATGATGCCGACCGTGCCGACCTCCCGGCCGGGGCTGGTGGAGGCCACCTACGACGTGGTGCGTGCCACCGAACTCGACGACGCCCGGCTGGTCCGCGGCGCCACCTTCCACGACCTGCTCACCGCGAACCACCTGATGGCCGCCGCGCAGACCTCCCATCAGCAGGGCGGTTGGGTGGAGCTCTGAACGGCGGTTGGAACGATGCTCGGATCGGCGGGCGGCCTACGAGCCGGCAAGCGCGTCCAGGATCGGTGCGGCGCGGTTCAGCGCGGCGATCTCCTCGTGTGAGAGCTCGGCCAGCCGATCGGTCAGCCATTCGTCCCGGCGCCGACGGTCGTCCTCGAGCAGGGCTCGACCCGCCTCGGTCACCTCGGCGATCACCTGACGGCCGTCGGTGGGATGCGGCCGGCGCTCGACGAGCCCGGTGACGGCCAGATGCGCGATCACCCGGGTCATCGACGGCGGCTGGACGCGCTCGTGGGCGGCGATCTCCCCGAGCGTCATGGGGCCGTGCCGCTCCAGCGTGGCAAGCGCGGAGGTCTGCGTGGGGGTGAGCCGACTCGACCGTTCCTGGCGCATGCGCCGGGAAAGCCGCATCACCGACAGGCGCAGCGCGGACGCGAGTTCGGCCTCACGTGCCGTCTCGGTCTCCATCTCACGACGGTACTCGTTAGCGACACTCAGAAACGAATGACATTCTGGTGAACCGCCGAAAACAGCAGGTGGTGGGTCGGCCACCCCCCCAGCGGCAGCCGACCCACCACCACAGGCGGCCTCTCGCGAGCTCCGGCCCCCGAAGGCCCGGTCCCGAAGGCCCGGTCGCCGAGGGACACCGACCCGTTTCTCCCAGCCTCCACCTTCGATGCCACCGCTGGCTTCGGGGGCAGCTCCAGAGTTCTTCGGGGGGTTGCCGCCGGGAGATTAGGGGGGAACCCTCAAAACCCGTGGTCGCCATGTGCGACGCTTGTTCGGTGAGATTCCGGCTACATACGGTGGATTGAGGTGCCTCATCCGCGTGTACCCCGCAGGCTGGCCGCCTGCGCCGCCCGCCACCGCTCATGGTGCTTCGGCATCGGGGGCGTGGCCACCACGGCCGGAACGGTCGCCTGCCAGTGGCCGGCATTCTCCGACAACCCGGTGACGGCGGGCATCAACGTCTCGGTGGCGCTCACCTTCGTCCTCACCGGAGTGCTGCTGAACGGCGAGGACGCGTTGGGCAGCGCCACCGGAGCCATGATCTTCAGTGGTCTGCTCTGGGCACTGACCTGGACCGTGGCGTGGGACGAGGGTCCGTCGGCTTTCATCTCCACGTTCGCCTACACGCATTTCTGGGTCTGTCTCGGCTGGGGCGCGCTGCGATATCCGGTCGGGCGATTGCAGAGCAACCGCGAGCGCGCCCTGCTGGCGAGCGCCGTCCTCCTCATCCCGGTGGCGAACCTGGGACTGGTCGGCATCTCCGACCCGACCTGGTTCGGATATTCCCGAAATGTCTGGTGGTATGGCTCGCCGATCGACCGGGATGCCTTCGAGGAGATCATCTGGGTCCTCGACAGCCTGACCCTCGTGCTGGCCGCGGCCTTTTTTTGGGTCGTCCGCGTGCGGCTGCGCCGCTACTCCGCGCTCGACCGCCGGATCTTCGGACCGGTCGCCATCGCGCTGCTGATCGCGTTCACCCTCGCCGCCACGGTCAACATCTTCGTCTGCAAGCCCAGCGGAGCCTACGTCCCGCCGGCCTTCATCCTCATCGCGCTCGCGCTGCTGACCATCCCCTTGGCCTTCGCCGCAGCGGGCGTACGCCGCCAGCTCGCCCGCGCCCGCATCGCACAGATCCTGGCGACGCTGCCGATGCCGCCGACGGTCCCGGCCGTACGGGACATCCTGCGTACGGCTCTGCACGACGACTCCGCCGAGCTCTTCCTATGGATGCCGCAGGAGCGGCGGCACGTCGACGCCGACGGCGCCACGGCCACCCCGCCCCGCCCCGGAGCCGGCCGGCTGCTCGTGCCGGTGACGACCTCGTCGGGCGCGCCACTGGCGCTGATCTCCGCCACCGCCGCCCAGGAGCGCAACCGCGACCTGGTCACGGTCGCCCTGCAGGCCAGCGCCATGGCGCTGGAGAACGCCCGGCTGCACGCCGCCGTGGCCGCGCAGCTGGACGCCGTACGCGCCTCCCGGGCCCGCATCGTGGAGGCCGGCCTGATCGAACGGCGCCGCCTCGAGCGCGATCTGCACGACGGCGTCCAGCAACGGCTGCTGGCCCTCGCCACCAGACTGGGACTCGCCCGGACAAAGACCTCCGACCCCGATACGATCTCTGCCATCGAAGCCGCTCGCGAGGATCTGCATCATGCTCTCCAGGACCTGCGCAGTCTGGCCCGGGGAATCCACCCGGCCATGCTGAGTCAGGGTGGGCTGCGCCCAGCCCTGGAGGTGGTGATCGAGCCCCTTCCCGTCAAGGTCGAGTTCGACATCCCGACCGTCCGGTTCGAGCCGATCCTGGAGGCCTGCGCCTACTACACGATCTGCGAGGCGCTGACGAACACGGTCAAACACGCCGGGGCGGCCCAGGTCCGGGTGACGGTCCGGTGTGTGGACGGCGGCATCCTGATCGAAGTCACCGATGACGGTAAGGGCGGTGCCGTCGTGGTCGAGGGTGGCGGGCTCGCGGGTCTCGCGGACCGGGTACGTGCGCTCGGCGGCGACCTGAGCATCGTCAGCCCGTCCGGCGGCGGCACCCGGCTGACTGCGAGCATCCCGTGCGGGTAGCCGTCGCGGACGACTCGGCCCTGTTCCGCGAGGGGCTGGCCATGCTGCTGGCCGCCGCGGGAGTCGAGGTCGTCGCGCAGGCCGGGACTGCGGACGAGATCATCGACCAGCTCGCCGGCAGCCGGCCCGACGCCGTCATCCTGGACATCCGGATGCCTCCGACGTTCACCGACGAGGGGCTGATAGCGGCCGAGACGATACGTGCGGCTCATCCCGCGATGGGCGTCCTGGTGCTGTCCACGTACGCCGAGACGCCGTACGCGCTGCGGCTGCTGGGCGACGGGGGCGGCGGCATCGGATATCTACTCAAGGACCGGGTGGACGACATCACCGCGCTGCACGACGCGTTACACAGGGTGGTCAGCGGCCGGCTCGTCGTCGACGAGGAGGTCATCGCCGGCCTGTTGGCCCATCGCCGGCGGGCCGACGAACTGGAACTCCTCACCGCCAGGGAGCGGGCCGTGCTCCGGCACATGGCCGAGGGACGATCGAACCAGGGCATCGGCGCCAAACTCCATCTGGCGCCGAAGACCGTCGAGAACCACGTAGCCAACGTCTTCACAAAGCTGCGGATGCCGGCCTCCGCGGACGACAACCGTCGGGTGCTGGCCGTGCTCGCCTGGCTCCGAGCCACCGGCGGCGAGGACCGCTCCTCGCTCTGCGAGGAGCGGTCCACCCGGTTGGGCGAGCCGCGGTGACCATCGAAGCGTGATTCCAACCCCGAGCGCAGCCACGGGAGACTCTGTCCCACCGGGGGTGGTGTAGCACACGTGGGACGGAGCTCACCGATCACGGGCATGTGCAGGCACGAACGGCCAAACTTGGGAACAACCATGTGAGCCAGCGAACCGGCGTGAGCGCTCCGTACCCGGACGCGCGCCCCGACTTGGGCTAGTGCCGTCATTGCGGCACCGCCACAGCGAGAGGAGCCCGGCGTGTCCGAGCAGGTCAGCACACTGACCGTCACCGACAACCGCACCGGAAAAACGTATGAGATACCGGTTACGGACGGCGCGGTACGTGCGAGTGCGTTTCGCTCGATCAAAACGAGCGACGACGACTTCGGGCTGATGACGTACGACCCCGCCTTCACGAACACGGCGAGCTGTAGGAGTGCGATCACCTACATCGACGGTGACGCCGGCATCCTGCGCTACCGCGGTTATCCGATCCAGGAGCTGGCGGAGAAGAGCAGCTTCCTCGAGGTCGCCTACCTGCTCCTCGCCGGCGAGCTTCCCTCCGCCGAGGAGCTGTCGACCTGGGAAGACGAGATCACCCATCACACCCTGGTCCATGAATCGATCAAGAAGTTCATCGACGGCTTCCACCACGACGCGCACCCGATGGGCATGCTGGTCTCCACGGTGGGTGCGCTGTCGACCTTCTACCCGGACGCCAAGACGATCGACGACCCGGGGCTGCGCCGGCTGCAGATCGTCCGCCTGATCGCCAAGATCACGACATTGGCGGCGTTCTCCTACCGACACTCGGTCGGTTTCCCGTACGTCTACCCGGACAACGACCTGTCCTACGCCGGCAACTTCCTCAACATGATGTGGAAGGCCACCGAGCTCAAGTACGAGCCGGACCCCAACCTGGAGCACGCCCTCGACGTGCTGTTCATCCTGCACGCCGACCACGAGCAGAACTGCTCGGCCAACGCGATGCGCGCGGTCGGCAGCTCGCAGGCGGACCCGTTCTCGGCGGCCGCCGCCGCGATCTCCGCGCTCTACGGTCCGCTGCACGGTGGCGCCAACGAGCAGGTGCTGCGGATGCTCTCGGAGATCGGGTCGGTCGAGAACATCCCCGCCTTCATCGCCCAGGTGAAGGACGGCAAGAAGAAGCTGATGGGCTTCGGCCACCGGGTCTACAAGAACTACGACCCGCGGGCCCGGGTGATCCGGCAGGTCGCCGACGAGGTCTTCAAGGTCACCGGCACGAACCCGTTCCTCGACCTGGCCATGGAGCTGGAGCGGATCGCGCTGGAGGACGAGTACTTCGTCGCGCGCAAGCTCTACCCAAACGTCGACTTCTACACCGGCATCATCTACCAGGCGATGGGCTTCCCGGTAGAGATGTTCCCGGTGCTGTTCGCCATCGGCCGGATGCCGGGATGGCTGGCGCAGTGGGAGGAGGGTCTACTCGACCCCGAGCAGAAGATCGCCCGACCGCGCCAGCTGTACATCGGCTACGATCAGCGGTCGTATGTCCCGATCGACGACCGTAGCGGGGTCGGGGACAGCGGGATCGACCCGATCGCGGCCCAGGCGGCCCAGGCGGCACCGGAGCGCCCGCTGCGCTGACCGGATGCGCCCCACCGGGGCCGCGGCGCCTCCCGCGGCCCCGGCCCTTGTGGTTGGGCTGGCGGCTCCCGCCGGTTCCCGGCGCCTACAGGTGCTCGACCGCCTACAGGTGCTCGACCACGTAGTCGATGCTCGTGGTGAGCGCCTCGACGTCGGCCGGCTCGACCGCCGGGAAGCAGGCCACCCGCAGCTGGTTGCGGCCGAGCTTGCGGTAGGGCTCGACGTCGA
>NZ_CDWWXB010000076.1:11086-14411 GCF_977971855.1 Frankia sp. CoWAU3
ACCGGACGGGCGACACCGGTCGAGGTCTCGTTGTGCGGAGTGGCGTAGACGTCGATGCCCGCCTCCGGCGCCCAGTCCGGATGCGTACCGGGCGGCGAGGAGATCACCGACGGCGCGGCCAGGAACGGCGCGCCCTTCGTCGTGTCGGCGAACTTGCCCCCGAACTCGCCGAAGACGAGGTGCTGGGAGCGGGTCCGGACGAGGTTGAAGGCTGCCGCGTCCCAGAAGGCGGTGGCGCCGCCGATCCCGAGCACGACCTCGTAGCCCTCGGGCAGGGAGAACAGCTCGGACAGGCCTGCCCGCACCCGGCCGACCAGGCTCTTGACCGGCTTCTGCCGGTGCGAGGTGCCGAGGTAGGTCGCCCCGCTCGCGGCGAGGGCCTCGACCGCCTCGGGACGGATCTTCGACGGGCCACAGCCGAACCGGCCGTCCCGGGGACGCAGCCGGTCGGGCAGCACGATCGCGGGAGCGTCAGCCACGGCTGACCCCCGGCAGAACGTCACCGAGCGGGCGCGGAGTGGGGCCCACGTACCGCGCGGACGGGCGGATCAGCCGCCCGGTGCGTTGTTGTTCCAGGATGTGGGCACTCCAGCCGGCGGTGCGGGCACAGGTGAACATGGACGTGAACATATGGGCCGGCACCTCGGCGAAGTCCAGCACCACCGCCGACCAGAACTCGACGTTGGTCCGCAGCGGGCGATCCGGGAACCGATTGGTCAGCTCCTCGATCGCGGCGGCCTCCAGGGCCTCCGCCACCTCGTAGCGGGTCGAGCCCAGGTCACGAGCGGTCCGGCGCAGCACCCGGGCCCGCGGGTCCTCGGCGCGGTACACCCGGTGCCCGAAGCCCATCAGGCGCTCCTTGCGGTCCAGGGCGCGGCGGACGTAGCCGAGGGGGTCGCCGGTGCGCTCGACCTCGTCGAGCATCGCGAGCACCCGGGACGGAGCACCGCCATGCAGCGGACCGGACAGCGCACCGACAGCGGCCGACAGCGCCGCCGAGGCGTCCGCGCCGGTCGAGGCGACCACCCGGGCGGTGAACGTCGAGGCGTTCATGCCGTGCTCGGCGGCCGAGACCCAGTAGGCGTCCACGGCCTGGACGTGCCTGGGATCCGGCTCACCACGCCAACGGATCATGAACCGCTCGGTTATCGTCCGGGCCCGGTCAACCTCCTTCTGCGGCACCGCCGGCTGACCAAGGCCCCGCGCGGACTGGGCGACGAACGACAACGCCACGACCGATGCCCGGGCAAGATCGTCCCGCGCCTGCTCCGGGGTGATGTCGATCAGCTGGCCCAGGCCCCAGTAGGGCGCGAGCATCGCGAGCGCGCTCTGCACGTCCACCCGGATGTCACCGGAGTGCACCGGGACCGGAAAGGGCTCGGCCGGCGGCAGTCCGGGCTCGAACGCCCCGTCGACCAGCAGCCCCCAGACGTGGCCGTAGTCGACCTTGCCAACAAGGTCTTCGATGTCGACGCCGCGGTAACGCAGCGCGCTACCTTCCCGGTCCGGCTCGGCGATCTCCGTCTCGAAGGCGATCACACCTTCCAGACCGGGCTTGAAATCGCTTGTTTTCTCGGCCATCGAGTCCGGATCTCCGCTTCTGTCTCTTGGTCCCACCGGTTCTGTCTCTATGGTCCCGCCGGCGGCCCGTCCGCGTCCTGCTTCGTCGGTGCTGCTCCGTCCGATCCTGCCGTGAGGCCTCCCAGCGCGCCAGGGCGCAGGTGCCCCGCGATGCTCCATCCAACCCTTATCTGGGGCCGACAGCGCACAGACCGACGCACCGGGCAACGCGAAACCCATAAAATATGACGTAAGTCACAGCATCTTTATCTATTATATTACTATTTATACGAATATGCCGAAAGTCGTGAACGGAAAGTTTGGTCAACTGAGATCATTCCGCGCTACGGTCGGGCCTCGTGCCTGGAACGCCTGACCGGCGGCAGTCACGCAGCGCGAACACGGCGGGAGGATCATGGCGTTCGTCTTCATCAGTCATCGCGCGGCGGACATCGCACCCGCCGAACGGTTGGGCCGGGCGATCAGCGCGGCGGGGCACGCGGTGCACCTGGACCGTTGGGAGATACGCATCGGCGACACCGTGTCCATGTTCATGAATGAGACGCTCGCCGTCGCCGACTTTCTCGTGCTCGGATACTCAACGTTGGGAATCCACGCGCCGTGGATCGTCCAGGAATGGCTGCCCGCGCTGGCCGATGATCTCGCAGCTCGCGGTATCACCCTGGTACCAGCATTGTTGTCGGGGTCGTCGGGCGGCGACGCGCCATATCGGCTGGCCGGCCGACGGTGCACCGACCTCACGGTTCGCTGGGACCTCGGCGTCCGCGAGATCCTGGCTGAGCTCTCCTGACCGGGACGACGGACCCTGGCCCGGCGGGATCACTCTCGGGGCCGTCCCACTGGGGTGCGCGGCCTGCCTGGCAGGATTGGGGCGTGGCCCCAGCCTCCGCTGCCGACGAGCCGCCGGTGGGCGGTCCGGACCCGGACGTCCCCGATCTGGACGTCCCCGATCCCGCCCTGCTCCGCCAGGGCTACCGCGCCGGTCGTCTGGAGCCGGAGCATCTCGCGCCGACCTGGGTCGAACAGTTCGCCGCCTGGTTCATCGACGCGGCCACCCCCGGGGTAGGCGTTCCGGAGGCCAACGCCGCCGTGTTCGCGACGGCATCCGCCGCCGGGCGGCCCAGTGCCAGGACCGTGCTGCTCAAGGGGTTCGACCAGCGGGGCTTCGTGATCTACACGAACTACACCTCGCGCAAGGGCCGTGAGGCCACCGAGAACCCCTTCGGCTCGCTGGTCTTCCCCTGGTACGCCCTCGAGCGCCAAGTCGTCGTCATCGGATCGATCGAGCGCGTGAGCCGGGCCGAGACGGAACGCTACTTCCAGTCGCGTCCGCATGGTTCGCAGCTCGGCGCCTGGGCCAGCCACCAGTCGACGGTCATCGAGTCCCGTACGGTGCTCGACGACCGCGCCGCCGAGCTCGCGGCCCGTTGGCCCGAGGGCACCCGGGTGCCGACACCGGAGTTCTGGGGTGGGCTACGCATCGTGCCGGACACCGTGGAGTTCTGGCAGGGCCGCGCGGACCGGCTGCACGACCGGCTGCGGTACCGGCGGGTGTCGGTACCGGCCGACGGCGGCGGCACGGACTCCCTCGCCGTCGCCGACCCGGACGCCACCGGTGTCCGGGGCTGCGATGCGGGCGGCGGCGTCCCGACCGCGGCCGGAGATCTCTGGGCCGTCGAACGCCTCGCCCCTTGAAGTCTCGCCGATCTTGGGAGAACTTTGGCTGAGCTTGTCGTTTAACCTT
>NZ_CDWWXB010000077.1:0-10852 GCF_977971855.1 Frankia sp. CoWAU3
CTCCCGCTAGGCGTCCGGCCCGGGGTTCGCTCGGGGTTCTCTGGGCTTCTTGAGCCGGACGCGGATCGCGCGGTCCCGGGGCTGTGCCGGACTCCCCCGGGTGGCCGCGCGCATGTCTGCCGATTGCCCGCCGAGTTCCGGGCCATCGCCGTGCTCAGGCCAGATCGTGGTGCTCAGGCCAGATTGCCGGCCTGGCTGACCTTGCGCAGCATGCCCTCCGGCGTCATCGATCCCAGCAGACGTTCCAGGGCGACCTCGACGTCCTCTCGCCAGCTCACCGCGTTCTTCACCTCAAGCCGCAGCCGCGGCCATCGATGATGGGGCCGGACCGTCTTGAAACCGACCGCGAGGAGATAGTCGGCGGGCAGGATGCAGCGGGTGCCCGAGTTCTGGAGGTCACCGAACGCTTCCACCGCCTTGAAGCCGCGGCGGATGACGTCCTTGGCGACGGACTGGACCAGGATCCGCCCCAGCCCCTGTCCGGTGAACTCATCGACGATCGACGCTGTCATGAGCAGCACCGCGTCCGGTGAGACCGGGCTGGTGGGAAAGGCCACCGATCGAGGCACGTAGGCCGGCGGAGCGAACATCACGAATCCGGCCGGGACGTTGTCGATATAGGCGATCTTTCCGCAACTTCCCCATTCCAGGAGGGCCAGGGAAACCCACGCCTCCTTCTCGAGGTCGGTGCCGCCAGCCTCCTCCGCGCGGCTCCGGGCCACCGGATCGAGCTCCCAGAAGACGCAGCGGCGGCAGGGTAGCGGGAGATCGTCGATGTTGTCCAGGGTGATGTTCGCGATGCGACGGCTCATCGAAAAGGCGCTCCATGGGTCGACTACCGGGCCTCCGGCAGCCGAGGTCAACGTCGACGGATGCGGAGGCTGTCACGGAATCAGCCTAGGCTGCCGAGCATGAATCTTCCCCATCGACGCACCGGCCTCGTTTCACGTGAAACGTCAGCCTTGTCGGTGGAATGCCTCGGTGGCCGGTCAGGTGCGGCCGGCGAGGCGGGGGACGTGAAGCTGGCCCGTCGGCGCGTCCTGCTCGGGTGGGAGAAAGAGTCGTTGGGCCGCGGCGAGCACCGCCTCGGCGACGGTTGCCCGGAACGCGGTGGAGCCAAGGGCCTTGGCGTCATGTTCGTTTGTCAGATATCCGAGGTCGAGCCGTACGGCCGGCATCCGGGTCCGCCGAAGCAGGCTCCAGACCTTCGGATGGGTGCGGCAGTCCAGCATGTCGGTCCGGGAGACGATCTCGCGGTGGACGAGCTGGGCGAAGCGCTCACCCACGGCGGACGACCCGCGCGCGTTGCCGTAGTAGTAGGCCGACACCCCCTGGGCGCGCGGGGATGGACTGCTGTCGGCGTGCAGCGAGATCAGGAGATCCGCTTCGAGTTCGTTCGCCCGCGAGGCCCGCTCCTCCTCGCTGGGGGACTCGTCCAGGCCGTGGATGAGGTGCGCCCGCAGGCCCGAGTCGAGTAGCCGCGTGGACATCCGAGCGGCGAGGTCGGCCATGAGATCCCGTTCGCACAGGTTGCCGCGGACGATGCCCGGATCGTCGCCACCGTGGCCGGGATCGATGGCGACGACGACCCCGAGCAGCGAGGAGCCGTGGGCCAACAGCCGGACGGACTCCCGCAGCATGTCAGGCCGGCCACCAGTGACCGTGCGCTGCAGGCGTTTGAGCTCGCGCAGGGTGTGTGGCCCGCATTGGCCGTCCGGATCGAGACCCCGGTTGCGCTGGAAGTCGCGGACCGCGGACTCGGTGCGTGGCCCGAAGATCCCATCCGTGCGGCCGACGTCGAAACCCATGTTGAACAGGCGTTCCTGGAGCGCCGCCACGTCATCGCCGACAAAAGGGTACGCGGGGCTGTGGTAGAGCAGACGGTCGCCGAGCTTGTGGCGTGCCTCCTCCAAGGCACGCGCCGTGTCCGGACCGAGTATCCCGTCGGCGGACAGCCCCCGGCTCTGCTGAAAGGCGCGCAGCGCGTTGTCGAGATCTCGGTCGAACCGATCGGCAGGCTCGGCCGGAACACCGCCGAGAGTACCGTCGACAGCCGGGACCCGCGTGTCCTGGGACGGGTCCGCGGCGGAGGTAACACCTCTATCCGGGGCGCTCTTACCTGGGTCACCCTTACCTGGGCCGGCCGGATCCCGGCTCTGCCGGGGCGTCACGGGAAGAAAACCAAGATAGGTCAGGGCTGCCCGAACCTCGGCGACGGCGGAACCTTGGTCTCCCAGACGCAGCAGCTTCACCGATGCATACCTTTCAGCTCGCCTGCCCAACGTGCCCCTGGCGAAACCCGGTGCCCCTGGCGAAACCCGATGGTCGGGGCCACCGCGTCGACGAATGATGCGCCGACGGCCGATTGCTGAATCTCAAGCCTAGGGCATGCCCGTGCGGTCTCGACCGGCCGCGAACCGGATCCTCCAGTATTGACCATGCGTGACCGGGCCGCCGTGATACTCCCCCGATGCTCGTGACGGCGGGAGAAAGTTCCCGGTCCGCACGTGGTATCCGGTTGTCGTGGGCGAACCGGCGCGGACCGGTCCGGGAACGATGTCGGCCCGCCGGGATCACACCCGGCGGGCCGACGGTGGAACGACCGCGTGACGAGATCAGATGTAGGCCGAGAGGTCACGCAGCAGGGCGGCCTTCGGCTTCGCGCCGACGATGATCTTGTCGATCACACCCTTGACGAACACAGCCATGGTCGGGATCGACATGATCTGGTAGTTCCGGGCGGTCTCCGGGTTCTCGTCGATGTTCAGCTTGACGACCCGGAGCTTCTCGCCATGCTCTTTAGCGATCTCCTCCAAGACGGGTGCGACCATCTTGCAAGGGCCGCACCACTCGGCCCAGAAGTCCACCAGGACCGGTTTGTCGCTCTCCAGCACCTCGGTCACGAAGGTGCTGTCGGTCACGGGGGTGATGGAACCTGCCATGTTGTTCTCCCTGATGGATGATCTTTTGGTGGACGGGTAGGCGATCAACAGGCCGGTGGTGGCCCGCGGACGGTGCCCGAATGGCTTTCGGATAGCCGGGTCGGGCAGGCCTGCTCCGGCGCCGCCTGATCGGCTGCCCGGACAGATGCCCGGACAGATGCCCGGACAGATGCCCGGATCAGGCGGGTTGCGGCGTCGGGGTCACGACCCGGGGAGCCACGGTGGTCACCTCGCCCGGACCCTCCCCGGCGGCGATGAAGCGCTCCGCGTCGAGCGCGGCGGCGCAGCCCGTGCCGGCCGCGGTGATGGCCTGGCGGTAGGTGTGGTCGACCACGTCGCCACAGGCGAAGACCCCGTCCAGGTTCGTCTTCGTGGTCGGGTGCGCGACCGAGATGTAGCCGGCGTCGTCGAGGTCGAGCTGACCACGGACGAGTTCGGTACGCGGAAGGTGACCGATAGCGACGAACAGCCCGGTGACCGGAAGATCCTTCGCCTCGCCGGTGACGGTGTCGCGCAGCCGGACGCCGGTGAGCTTGTCCGCGCCCAGGAGCTCGGTGACCTCGGCGTTCCACCGGAACCGGATCTTCTCGTTGGCGAAGGCCCGCTCCTGCATGATCGCACTGGCCCGGAGTTTGTCCCGTCGGTGGATCACCGTCACCGAGCGGGCGAAGCGGGTCAGGAAGGTCGCCTCCTCCATCGCCGAGTCGCCCCCGCCAACCACCGCGATGTCCTGATCCCGGAAGAAGAAGCCGTCGCAGGTCGCACAGGCGGAGACCCCGCGGCCGAGCAACCGCTCCTCGTGCTCGACGCCGAGCATGCGGTAGGCCGAACCGGTGGCGACGATGACCGTGCGGGCGAGGTAGGTCCTGTCCTCGATCTTGACGACCTTTGGGTTCGCCGCGAGGTCGAGCTCGGTGACGTCGTCGGCCACCAGCTCGGCTCCGAACCGCTCCGCCTGCCGTCGCAGGTTCTCCATCAGCTCCGGACCCTGGATGCCGTCCGGAAACCCAGGAAAGTTCTCCACCTCGGTGGTGTTCATGAGCGCTCCGCCGGCCGATACCGCGCCCTCGAACACGAGTGGCCGTAGGTTGGCCCGGGCGGTGTAGACAGCGGCCGTGTACCCTGCCGGGCCCGAACCGACGATGACGACATCGCGTATGTCGTCATCGCCGTCGGGCTGGCTGCTGCGGCCGGTGACATCCTGGCCGTCCTCCTGGGCTGTCACACCCGCTCCTTTCACGCTACGGGATCCCTGTGAGCCGGGTGGGCCCTCGCCGGTACCTGTCGCCCCGGCTTCATCCGAGTTCCTCGTTTATCGGTCCGTCCATGGAGATGGTGTCCGACAGCGACAACCGTCTCCGCGGGCATCTGATTCCATCCGCGCCCGCCACCGGTGCGCGCCACGGCCGGGCTCCCGGCCCCCGCGATGCGTCCAACCCCCACCTCAATGCCGCAGCGTGGACACGCTGTACCACGGCGCGGTGGAGACGGTGGTGACGCCGCAGTGGGCGTCGACGACCAGCACCCTGGCCACCGCCGGTTGCATGGGCACGGAGAGCACGATCAACAGCGCCGGCTGGTCGTTGTAGACGACGCGGTCGACAGCGAGGATTGTGCCACCCGTCTGCGCCGTCAGGCTCTGGTAGCACGGACGCAGGTCAGGGGTGTCCAGCACCGAGCGCAACCGGTCGACGTCCACCGTCGCAGGGGTCGTCGTGCGGCCGGCCGCCGCGGGCGCGGACGGCACGAGCGGCAGCGCCGCGGACCCCGGGATCCGGCCGGCCAGCAGTTCCCGGCCGTGCCGCACGACGTCCGAGGGAGCGACGCTCGTCTGCGAGAGCGCCATCACGGTAAGGGGAACGGAGCTGGCGGAGCCGTATTCGGCCACCACCGAGCCGCCGGTCGGGCCGGAGCTGTCCACGGGGTTGGACACCGCCACCCTGTGATCGACGTTGGCGCTCCGCAGACCGTGGTACACGAAGATCGCCGCCCCGAAGGTGATGAAGGCGATGCAGACCGCCACGAGGGACACCCAGTCCCGTCGGGGGCGCGCACCTGGCGTACCTGGAGTACCCGGCCTACCTGGAGTACCCGGCGCATCCGGACGGTTCCGCGGATCCCGGTGCCAGGCCGGCTGGCGGTCTGCGAGCCCAGCCCCCGCCTGACCTCGGCCGGGTCGCCTTGGCCCGTTGCCACTCGCCGCCCGCCCACCGGTGCCTACGGCACCGGCACGCCCCGTGTCATCCCCCGTATCGGTGTGGACGGCCGCGGTATCCCCCATGAGGGGTTCCGTGCCGGTGACCCCGGCGGCTCCCGCGGTGCCGACGAAGCCGGAGCTCGCGGGCCCCGGACCGGTCGGCGTGGCTGGGTTCCGGCCCGGTCCCGGCCGAGAGGGAGCAGGTGCGTGGGCCGCCAGCGTAGCCTGGAGGCGTTCGGCCACCTCGCCGGGCATCGTCAGGGTCGCCAGGCGGGAGAGGTCCGTACGGACCCTGCGCAGAGCGACCATCGACTCCTGGCATGAGACGCAGCCCTCGATATGCTCGCGGACGGAGCGGGGGAGCGGCTCTCCGTCCGTGAAGGCGTCCAGCAGCTCGGCGTCCGGGTGATGCCCGTGCGTGCGGAAGCGGCGACCCGCCGGGAAGGGACCGGAGGGAGCCGCCGGTTGACGTCGGTCCCCCGCAGGCTCAGTCGCCATTGCTGATCACCTCCTTCGGCAGATCCGGATGGCGTCGGCCGCGGCCGACTGGCCGACCTCGGGTAACGGGCTGCCGCCCCGGTGAGCCCGCCGCATCCTGGTGTCTTCCTTCTGAGACGGCGGGCGAAGCCGCCGGGTTCCCTGGCCAGGGGGATCCAGCAGGACGGCGAGCTGCGCGCGGCCGTGCGAGCGCCGGCTTTTCACCGTCCCGACCGGAACTCCCAGCAGTCCCGCCGTCTCGGCGACGGGTCCCCTGCCACGTCCACCAGCACCACGGCGGTCCGCAACCCGGGCGTCAGCCAGTCCAGCGCGTCCTCGACGCCCAGGGGCGGGTCATGCTCGGCGACGCACTCGCCGGGATCGGCCGGATCACGAATATGGCCTTTCGGGGTAGTCGTCATGGGCAGCGTCGGGCGGGCGGTACGGCGGCGCGGTCCAGCTCGGCGTCGGGGCGGTCACCAGGACCTCGGCGGGTGGACCGGGACTCTCACCGTCCTCCCGTCAGGACCGGAACGTGATCTCCGCGATCGACCCGCGGTACTGCCCGGCGTTCGACGGCAGCGAGGTCAGCCACAGCACCCAGTACTGCGAGGGGTTCACGTCCGACGACATCGGCAGGACCACCGTGCCGCTGGCGCCTGACTTCTGGGCGACCACGCGGTCGAAGCCGTCGAGTGAATCCGGCAGCCTGTCGCCGCTGCGCAGCTCGAACGACACCGGACCCAGGCTGCCGACCGTCACGGTGACCGAGGTGGGCAGGATCTTCTGCGGAAACGCCATGCGCAGTCCGACACCCGGCTTGAGGTTGCCGAACGTCGCGCTGGTGTAGTTGCTCGTCGTCCACTCCGTCGACGTGTTCCCGTCGAATGCCTTGCCGACATCCGCCGGTTTCTCGGTTTTGGGTTCACCCGCAGGTGCGAGCGGGTCGAAGGAGTCCGTGCTGCTCGGCTTGAGGATGGTTCCGGTGGGGGTTGCCGGCACCGTGGTCGAGGTGCCGGGTTTGGGGGTGTTGTTCTTTCCGCCGTCGTCACGCAGGGCGATCACGGCGACCACCGCGATCGCGACGACCACCACCAGGGCGATCCACGGCACGGCCCGTCCCAGCGACGGCCCGCCGCGGCGCTTCGGACCGGAACCAGGCGGGTAGCGGTCGGATCCCGCCGGGTAACCGCCACCCCCGGCGGGATAGCCGCGGTCGTCGTATCCGCTGCGGTCGTCGTATCCACTGCGGTCGTCGTATCCGCCGCGGTCGTCGTATCCACTGCGGTCGTCGTATCCGCCGCGGCCGTAGCCGGTCCCGCCAGCGCGCGACCCGCGGGGGCCTGCCACCTGGGTGTCGTACCGGGCGTACCGGGCGTGGGCGGGGTAGCCGGCCGTGTCGGCATAGCGGCCCTGCGCCGGGGAATTACCCGGCGCGAGGTAGTCCGAGGAGGCGAAGGCGTCCACATCCATCGCCTCGGTGCTGGGCGGGGCGTCGCTGAGGCTCATCAACCCGGTGTCGAGCACGGCGTCCACCGGGTTGATCGACTCCAGCTCCTCAACCAGGTCGGCCGCCGTGGTGATGGGCGCTCCGACCCGATCGTCGCCGAGGGTGGCCATGGTGATGGCGTCGAGATCACGCGGAACTGACGAGGCGACCTGTCGGGGAGTCCGCAGCCGGCCGCCCGAGGTGGGTGCGGTGGGCAGACCGCGGTCCCCGCCAAGGGGCCAGTAACCGGTGAGCCCGGCATACAGCAGGCCACCGAGCGCCCGGACGTCGGCTGCGGCGATCAGGTCGGGATTCACCGCCGTGGCGTCGGAGCCGCCGCCCGCGCGGTCGGCCGTGCCTGGGCCGGAACCGTCGTCCCCGCCGATCCCACTCTGGTCGGGCTGCCTGCCGTGCCCGTCGAGCTCCGTCGCGGGGAGGGAACCGTCGAGTTCCGCGAGCACCCCGCCGATCTCCAGGTCGATGACCTTGACGGTGCCGTGGCTGGAGACGATGACGTCACCGGGGTTCAGGTCACCGTGATGGATGCCGCGCTCGTGTGCCGCGGCGATGACTCGGGCCGCGGCGAGCACCACGGCGCCGGCCTGCTCCGGGCGTAGCGGCCCGTCGGTGGAAAGCTGACGCAGCGTTTTGCCGTCCACCCATTCCGAGACGACGTAGGAGATGCGTCGGGACTCGGCCGTGGTAGTGGTGGCATCGTAGGTCGAGGCGGCCCCGGGATGCACCAGCCGACCGGAGTTGATCGCCGCGGTGAGAAGCCGACGGGCCGCCTGCTCCTGCTCCGGATCCGTGGCCGGCCCGCCGCCGCCCGCGGACGCGGGGCCGTGCTCGACGATGCGCACCGCCACCGGTCGGGCGAGCACCTTGTCGTCGCCTCGCCAGAGGGTGACAGGCCCACGGGTCGTCAATGCGGAGAGCAGACGGTAGCGGCGGTCGAGCACGGACTCGGCGAGGATGGCGGTGCCGGAGGGCGGCGTCGCACCCCGGACTCCGGGCGCGTTCGGGTTCACGTCGTTATCGACGTCCCCGGCCTGCGGTCGGTTGCTTCCGTCGACCACAGCGCCTCCGTCGTCCACGGGCCCGGCGTCCACAATCCGCCGTCGGCTTCCCTACCTCACCCGGGCAGGGGTTCCGCCCAGTGTGCCGCCACCGTAGGCGGACACCCGGGTACCCTCCGTCGCTCTGACCAGCCGCCTCGATGAACGAAGCGACGAGCGGGAGGCTGCGCCTGGTTCACCGGCGACGTTGGGTGGGGCCCGCGCACAGCGTGTCCAGTGTACGAGGAGGTCAGGAGGATCTCGCGAATGTCTTGGGACAACCCGCCCATGTGTACCGACTGTGACGATCGGCGAGCCGGTTCTTCCGGTGACGTGCGAGGATGCCCCGAGAGCAACGACGACAAGGATCTTCCTGGTGCCGGCGGGATCGTCTCGGCTGGCCCGTAGGTGCCATCACCGCCGGTCAGTCGCGTTGCGATGACCGTCCCGGCGGTCGGGGCAGCCGGCCGCCGAGTCGTCCGTTCACCTCCGCCAGCAGGGCGTTGATCTCGTGTATCCCCGTCCGGGTGCCGACCGCGAGGAAGAGCCCGCCTCCCACGGCCGCGGCGAGCACCACCGCGATCCCGGAACCAAGCCACCCCTCACCCACGACCGCGCGGACACCTCGGGCGAGCAGCGACGCGAGGACGGCGCCGATCCCGGCCGAGATCGCGACCCGGGTGATGACCCGCACGGTGCGATTGCCATCGATTCCCCCGAGCCGCCGGTGCAACAGGGCGCTCGTCGCAGCGAGGCCCATCAGGTAGGCGGTGGCGAAGGAGAGCGCCAGCGCGACGGCCCGGTGCTCCTCGGGCACGACCACGGTGAGGACCAGGGCACCGATGACGTTCACCGCCACGACCCCGATGTTGACCAGTGCCGGGGTGCGACTGTCCTGGTAGGCGTAGAACACCCGTAGCTGCACCTGGAACAGGGAGAACGGCACGAGGGCCAGGGCGAAGGCGCTGAGGGTGTCGCCGATGTCCACAGCGTCGCCGTAGCCGGTCGCGCCGTGATGGAACACGGCGACGGCGATCGGCCGACCCAGGGCGAGGATGAACAGGGCTGCGGGCACGATCGCGGTGATCGTGATCCGGGTCGCCATCGAGATGTCGGCCCGCACCAGGTCGCTGCGCCCCTGGGCGGCGTGCCCGCTCATCCTCGGCAACAGCGCGGTGATGACCGAGACGCCGATGATGGCGTACGGGAGCTGGAAGATCTGGTATCCGTACGTGTAGATCGTATAGGCGGTCGTCGCCGTCGACAGGTTGACGATCACCAGATAGCCGGCCTGGCTGATCACGACGAACAGCAGCGTCCACCCCGCCAGCCGGGCCGTCGAGCGCAGTTCGGGATGCCGCATGTCCAACCGCGGCCGGTAGTGGAAACCGACCTTGCGCAGCGAGGGGAGCAGCGCGAGGGTCATGACGACGACGCCCAGCGTCGTCCCGGCGCAGAGCACCGTCACCTGGGTGCCGGTGATGGCCTTCGGCCCGTCCACACCCGGCGGGCGCGGCCCCGCGATGAAATAGGTGAAGCCCAGACAGGTGACGATGACCAGCAGATTGTTCAGGATCGGGGCGAACATGGGCGCGGTGAACGACTGTCTGACGTTGAGGATCGCCCCGATCGTCGCGCCTACCCCGTAGAAGACGATCTGCGGCAGGAACCACCGCAGCATCGTGGCGGCGAGCGCCCGCTCGTCGGAGCCGGCGTGCAGGTAGAGACTGATGATCCACGGGGCGATCAGCATGCCCACTGCCACGACGGCCCCGAGGCCGAGGATCATGAGTGTGAGCAGCGACGACGCGAACGCGTCCCCCCCGTCGGGATCCTCCTTCGCGGTGCGGACCATGACCGGCACCACGACGCTCGTGAGGACGCCGCCGAGGAGCAGGTCGTAGAGGATGTTCGGCGTGGTGTTGGCGACGTTGTAGGCCTGGCTCACCGCACCGGTCCCGATCGCCGTGGCGATCGCGACGGTCCGCAGGAACCCGGATGCCCGGGAGACGATCGTGCCGATCGCCATGGTTCCACTGGCCCGGCCGAGGCCGGGCCCGGCCTCGGCCGGCCTGCCGGCCTGCATGGTTGCGCTGTCGCGCGGCGCCGTGCCGGTGTCTCGTCGGGCCGGTTCGGGGGGGATGCGGCGGACGTTGCTGCGAGGAAGTGCCACCGTCGGCCTGGACTCGCTCAAGGACGGCCGACGGCGCTCGTCGCCGTCACGACGGGAACGGTCTGCTCGGGTGCGTCGCTCCGGACGCGCCGCAGGCTCTGGGCGGTCTGGGCGGTCTGGGGCGTCCCGCCATGAGGATCGTCCGATGGGGATGACAGGGCCGACCCCGGGCGGGGTCGGCAGCCGGCTCGTCCGCCCGTCGTCCAGCGGCGGGGTGCCGCGTTGCGATCGTTCCGGTACGCGTGGCCCCGGCGGGGGACCTCCTTCCGACGGAGGCGGCACATGGGGAGGCGGCGGTGGTGGGCCCGATGTGGCGGGAAGCTTCCGGGTCTGCTCGCCGGCGGTCATGCGCGGAGCGCCGGGAGCGGGGCGGCGGTCTGCGGATCGCGGATACCGCTTGTCGCGGGAGCTCGCGGGATCGTCATAGCGCGGGTCCGGGTGGCGCGGGCCGCCGTCGTAGGGCGCGCCGTCGTACCGCGGGTCGCCCTGCCGCCGGTCTTCATGGCGTGGCGCGTCGAA
>NZ_CDWWXB010000077.1:11201-14474 GCF_977971855.1 Frankia sp. CoWAU3
CCGTGGCGCGCCACGGCGTCCGTCCGGGTCGACAGGGTGCTCCCGTTCCGGATGGTCCCGTTTCGGATGGTCCCGTTCGGAGTGCTGGGGCCGGCGCGCGAGTCCCCGGTCCGGATCTGGCTGCTCCGGACGGGTCTGCCAGGGATAACCGGGATACGACTGGTCCGGGGGGAACCGGGCCGGGCGTTCGGTTGCCGGGTAGCCGTCCTCGTCGCAGTACCCGACATCGGGTGGGTCCCGGTCCGACGGTCCACCGCCGGTACCGCGATCACGCCGGGGGTCGGTAGCACCCCTGCGATGCCGGGCCCCAGACCGGCCCTCCTCCTCGACCGGCGTCATGGGCCGCTCCGTCGCCGTCGGAAGGGAGTTGTGGCCGCCGAGTCGCCGGTGTCCTCCTGGCTGTCGAGGCCGTGGCGAAGGGTGTCTCGGTCCTGGTCGTCATAGCGCCGGACGGCCGTCCGTACCACCGGCGTCGTCGTAGTCGAGGTGGCGGCTTCGCGCTCGTCGTCGCCACTATGCCGGGTCGAGACCGAGGCTGCGGGAGTGAGCGGACCGGTGGGGGTGACCGGATCGACCTGGTTCACCTGGTCCACCGGGTAGAGCGGGGCAGTCGGCCCGGTCGTAGCCTCGTGCGGACCCGCCGGTCTACCCAGGTCGTCCTCGGCCCCACGCAGGCGGGCCCGTAGCCGTCGCGCCAGGCGGATGATGACCGCCAGGAGCAGCACGCCGATGGCACCGATGGTGATCGCGGTCGCGATGGCGCCGTAGACGGTGGACCGGACGAGAACCCGGTTCGGTGGTTCCTTGGACAGCGCCTGCCCGTCGAGGTTGAGTTTGCGGATCTCGAGGGGAAACGTTCCCGCACCTTCGGCCTCCATCCCGATCTCGACCTGAGCCTTCTGCCCTGGGGGAAGGCGGAGTGTCTGCCGGGCTGGCGAGCGCAGCCGGGACCGGTTGGTCGAAGAGAAGGCGAGCACCACAGTGACCTCGTATTGGGTGTTGTTCTCCAAGGTGATCGGGACCAGCCCACGTTTGCTCGTCAGGTTGACGCTGCGGGAGGCCACCACCTGGATTCCGTTGCGGATCGCGGACGCCTCCCCGTCCACCTGCTGGCTCAACGACACACCGTCAACCCTGCGGTCTCCCCGCCACGCGGCGGAGGCCGCCGTGACAAGCGCGTTCTTCATCGGGTTGATGAGCTGCAGCTGGCACCTGGGACCGCGCCTGGGCGGGCACAGCACGGGGCTCAGGGCCTGCACCTCGTCGAGGACGTCCTCGACGGCGGTGAGGTAGTTGGCCGGCAGTTCGCGGGCCTGTGCCTCGGCCGGGTAGACGAGCCGGCCCGGCCGGTCGACCGGGCGGCCCTGGCCCCCGGCACCTGCGTCGAGTCCCACCGAGGTGGAGTAGCCGCTGGTGAGGGTGTCGAGTACCGACCGTGCCCAGTCGCTCGGCGGATCCCAGTCCCGGGGCAGCGCCAGGACCTGGAACCGTTGCTCGGGTCGTTCGGCGGTGATCATGCCGAGTTCGGCCCGCAGGCGTGCCAGGGCCGTCCCGAAGTCGGGACCGTCGGGCAGCCCGGTGTAGGCGGTTGCGATCCTGGTGAGCCGGCGGTCGGCCGCGAGCGCCTGGATCGGTCCGGCCGAGGTGGCGAGGCTGACGGTCGCTGACGGGGTATAGGTGATCTTCGTCGTGGGGGGTAGCAGCTGGTCATCGAGGATCACAGTCCCGACCTCCAGCTGGCGCAGTACGTCCACGGTGGTGGCGTCCGCCGACCCGTCGGCGGGGTATGCGATGGTGCCCTTCTGTAGGGGGGCACGCCCCAACAGTTGGGCCAGCACAACTTCGCCAGTCTTGACGGCGTACTTCATCGTGTCCAGCTTCCGGGCGTGGACGAGCGCGGTCAGATCGGCATCCCCGTAGGGCAGCGCGAACACCATGCCTCCGTGCTCGGCGAAGCGCACGATGTCGGAGAGAAAAAGGGCCGCATCGGCGTTCGTCTGCGCATGAACGGGCCCGCCCGGGGTGGCGTAGTCGTAGCCGCCCGGCTGCGCCATGATGGTCAGCGCCTGCACCAGGGTCGGATCGACGGCGAGCGTGACCGGCGGCGCGGCGGCGGTCAGCAGCCGGGACAGCCGGCCGCCCGGCTTCACCTCGTCCGCGAGCGCGTTGTCGGTCAGCCGGCCGTCCGAGCGCAGGCGCGGCTGATCTGCGATCGGCAGGACCGCGGCGATCGGCGTCCTCGGCTGCTGCGGATTCGGCGCCCAGACCAGGAAGGTGTAGGCCGCGCCGATCGGTGCCGCGGCGCGGCCCCCGACGGAGCCGGTAATCCGTAGCTGGATCGGGTACACCCCCAGGCTCGGCGGCAGGTCCAGCGCGGCGCGATCGGCGGCGATCCGGAAGGGCACGGGCGCGGCACCCTGGGTGGGCGGGGCGGCCAGCGGCTGGGTGCCGTCGCCGTTCGCGAGGACCACCTGGCGGTAGCTGCGTGTTCTCGCCGTGGCCGGGTCATCGGTCAGGGTGGCCAGCTGCCCGCGTGAGGTCACCCTGGCGCCTATCCACAGGCTCATGGAGAGGTGGGCCAGCGGCTCCCCGACCGTGGTGATGAGCTGGCCGCTGACGGAGAGCATGGTCGAGCCCCCCGGGGTGGGGGGACTTACCTCATCCAGATCGATCGTCACCGGGTTCGGCGAACCACCGGGCCTGGCTGCCGTGTCACTCGGAGTGATAGATGGCAAATTATTCGATTTATCGGTGGATGAAGATGCGGAAGATCGTGGTGTTCTTGTAGATGAACCGTGGTGGGTAACCGGTTCGACGAGGACTCCCCCGGCCGACGCGGGGGCCGAAGCCGAAGCCGAGGCCGCGCAGACCCCGGGCACGGCCACGGCGAACAGGGCCAGCGCCGCGAGCATCGCCGCCCAACGAGGTCCACGACGGCGCCGCCCGGGTCCCTTCTCACGCATCGTCACAGCCTGTCCCACTCATCCGAACAGCCTGTCCCACTCATCCGAAGTCTGTTGATGCGGTCCTGTGGTCATGCGGTCGTAGTCAGCAGGGTGGGCACCTCGTGGATCAGGCGGCGTTCGTCGGCGTACGCGAGGCTGCCGGTCACCTGGGTCAACAGCGCCCGCTCCGCCGCCCGGCGCAACGGCGCGCGACCGGTGGTGGAGGTCGGCGGCGGCATGGGTTGATCGTACGAGCCCCCCGGCGACCAGCCGGCCCGCCTGTCCGGAACGCCGGGGTTACGGCTTGATTCCGCTAGCCCTGTCTTCC
>NZ_CDWWXB010000078.1:0-14114 GCF_977971855.1 Frankia sp. CoWAU3
TGCGCGCGATCGCGGCGGTCCTCGTGGTCGTCGTGCACACCGCGTTTCCCGCTGGTTTCACCACCAGCAGCTGGCTGGGCCCCTACACCGCCCGGGGTGAGATCGGTGTCGCGGTCTTCTTCCTGATCTCCGGGTTCCTGCTCTACCGTCCGTTCGTCGCCGCCCGGTTCGCCGGCATCCGCGGCTCGGACGCCGCCGGCTACCTGGTCCGGCGGTTCATGCGGATCGTCCCGCTGTACTGGGTGGCGCTCGCCGTTACGCTGACCGTGGTCAGCAGCAAGCGGGTCGGCGTGCACGGCTTGGCCGGTCTGCTCCAGACGGCGTTCTTCGTCCAGGGTTATCAGGAGCACTGGGCGATCCAGGGCCTCACCCAGGCCTGGACCCTGGACGTCGAGGCGGCGTTCTATCTGGCGATACCGGTGTACGCGTGGCTGCTGCGTCGGCGGGACCGTCCGCCCGCAGCCCAGTTGCGCGTGGAACTCGCCGCGCTCGCGGTTACGTTCGTTGCCGCCAAGATCGTTCACTACCTGGTGATTCCGTCCACGCAGACCTGGATGAACGGCTGGAACGTCTGGCTGCCGGTCTGGTGGGACCTGTTCGCCATGGGCATGCTGCTCGCCGTGCTCTCGGCCTGGTACTCCCGGCAGGGCAGGTCGCCGCGCTGGGCGGAGCTGCCCGGCTCGGGCACGGTGTGCTGGGGTATCGCCGCGTTCTTCTACTGGGTGTCGAGCAGGCATCTCGGCCTGCCGCTCGTGCCGATCTTCGAAGCCACGCGGAGCCAGGACATGGGCAAGCACCTGGGCTACGGGTTGTTCGGCTTCTTCCTGCTGCTCCCGGCGGTGTTCGGCCACGGCGACCGCGGCTGGGTGCGGCCGCTGCTGGCCAGCCGTCCGCTGGCCTTCCTCGGAGCGATCTCGTACGGCATCTATCTGTGGCACTCGGCCGTCATCGACCTGGTGCTGGAGCACAGCGGCTGGCGGCTGTGGAAGATCCCCTACCCGCCGTTTCTCCTGGTGGTCCTCACCCTGACCGTCGGGGTCTCCACCGTGACGCACTTTTTGATCGAGCGTCCCTGCATCACCCTCTCCCGGGAGTGGGCCCGGCGGGCCGACAGATGGGTGGCGAGGCGCTTCGAAGGGGCGGCGAGGGGCGGGGAGGGCGGCCTCGTGAGCGGGGCCGGCGGATCGCCGGGCGAGGTCGAGGTGATCGGAAAGCCCGTCGATAGCCCGACGGTGCCACTCGCGTCAGGCCTCATGTCACCACGGAACATGACGGACCGGGACGCGCGAGACCCGTCCCCTCCGGTCCGGTCCCTCGATCCCGACCTGCCCGGCGTGCCGGATGGACGGGCGTCGCGCGCCGGGTGGAAGCAGCCCCGGGTCGAGTTCGACGGTCTGGAATGGCTCGGGCCGCAGCCCGCGCCGCAGCCTGGTGGGCCTGGGGCACAGCCGGCCGAGTGCGGGGGGCCCGAGTGCGGGGGATCGGCGAGCCGGCGCTGACCCGAAAATGACCGGGCGTCGGGCGCCGCGAGGCCAGGCCGTCGGCAGGTGTCGGGAATCGGACGCCACGAACTCACCCATTTATCCACTTTTCAACCGATCTGCGCCGTCAGTCCCTGTCGTGTCCCGTCCGCACACGTTCCCACCCGTGTGCCGCGACGATCCGCGGGACGGCGTTGTCCCGCCTACCGTGGTGCCGCGCCGCCACCAAAAACTACATATGGACGTCATGTGTCTGCGCAGAGTGAGAGTGATGGCGGACGGCGCACGTCTTGGTACGGGCGTCCGTTGACCACCCTGGACACCCGTCCCTAGACTTGGGGGCGTGCACGAGGGTCTGTGGGTCTCAGACCGAGCGGATCCACTCGAGCGTCGTTATCGTTTCTGACAGTTTCTTCGTTTTTGGCGTTGTTTCTGTCCCTCGGTCCCGGCGGTTCGATCCGGCCCTCGCGCGGACGACCACCCCTAGCCGGAGCCGACCCCTTGACGAGCACCACCGACGTACGACCCGTGGAGACCGTGACCATCTCGCCCAGCCCGACCACACCACAGGTAGCGGTCAACGACATCGGCTCGGCCGAAGACTTCCTTGCGGCCGTCGACAAGACGATCAAGTTCTTCAACGATGGCGACATCGTTGACGGCATCATCGTCAAGGTCGACCGCGACGAGGTGCTGCTCGACATCGGCTACAAGACCGAGGGCGTGATCCCGTCCCGGGAACTGTCGATCAAGCACGACGTCGACCCGCACGAGGTCGTCAGTGTGGGCGATCACGTCGAGGCCCTTGTCCTCCAGAAGGAGGACAAGGAAGGCCGCCTGATCCTGTCCAAGAAGCGTGCGCAGTACGAGCGCGCCTGGGGCACGATCGAGAAGCTCAAGGACGAGGACGGTGTCGTCACCGGCACCGTGATCGAGGTCGTCAAGGGTGGTCTCATCCTCGACATCGGCCTGCGTGGCTTCCTGCCGGCTTCGCTTGTGGAGATGCGCCGGGTCCGCGATCTGCAGCCCTACGTGGGCCGCGAGCTCGAAGCCAAGATTATCGAGCTGGACAAGAACCGCAACAACGTTGTGCTCTCGCGGCGGGCCTGGCTCGAGCAGACCCAGAGCGAAGTCCGTTCCGAGTTCCTCGCCCAGCTGGCCAAGGGCCAGATCCGCAAGGGCGTGGTCAGCTCCATCGTCAACTTCGGCGCCTTCGTGGACCTCGGCGGTGTGGACGGCCTCGTGCACGTCTCCGAGCTGTCCTGGAAGCACATCGACCACCCGTCCGAGGTGGTCGAGGTCGGCCAGGAGGTTACCGTCGAGGTCCTCGATGTCGACTTGGACCGCGAGCGGGTCTCGCTGTCGCTGAAGGCGACGCAGGAGGACCCGTGGCGTCAGTTCGCCCGGACCCACGCGATCGGTCAGGTCGTTCCAGGCCGGGTCACGAAGCTGGTGCCGTTCGGTGCGTTCGTCCGGGTGGACGAGGGCATCGAGGGGCTGGTCCACATCTCCGAGCTGGCCGAGCGGCACGTGGAGATCCCCGAGCAGGTCGTGAACGTCGGTGACGAGATCCTGGTGAAGGTCATCGACATCGACCTCGACCGCCGCCGCATCAGCCTGTCGCTCAAGCAGGCGAACGAGGCGACAGGGCTGGCTGTCGACGGCGAGGCGTTCGACCCGAGCCAGTACGGCATGGAAGCCAAGTACGACGAGCAGGGTAACTACGTCTACCCCGAAGGCTTCGACCCCGAGACCGGGGAATGGCTCGAAGGTTACGAGGAGCAGCAGGCGGAATGGGAGCGGCAGTACGCCGAGGCCCAGGCCCGCTTCGAGGCGCACCAGGTCCAGATCCGGGCCGCGCAGGAGGCCGACGCCGCCGCGGCGGCCCCCTCCTCCTACACCTCCCAGTCCGAGCAGCCTTCCTCGGCGATCGATGAAGAGGCGCTGCGTCGGCTGCGTGAGCAGTTCGGTCGGGAGTAGCCGACTCCCGTCACCGACGGTCGGGGCCCGGGGATCTTCTCCTCGGGCCCCGACCGATTTCCGATCCTTTCCCCTGCCCGTCCCAGACCCGGCGGAAGCCCAGTCCCGGGTAGAAGCTCAGCCCGGGCAGAGGGAGGTCCTGGGTCGGATCAGGACGAGGAGCGCGCCACGGCCGGGTCGACGTGATCCGGCCTGAGCAGGATCGGAACGTCGTCGCGGATCTCGTAGCGATGGCCGAGACGCGGGTTGACCAGCCAGCCGTCGACGAGCTCCAGCGGTCCCTTGTCGACCGGGCAGGCGAGGATCTTCAACAGTTCGGGTTCGATGGTCATCTCTGACGTTCCTGTTCGTCGTCTTGGGGGGCCGTCGCGGGACCCGTGAGTATCCGTTCCGGATCCCATGAGCATCGCAGACACCCAGGTCGGCCCTGACCGGTCCCGACCGGGGGCGCCAGCCATCCCGGTGTCGATCCCGGTCGTGAGGCACCGGTTCGCCTCGCTGACGGGTTATGCAACCAACTCGATGACATAAAAACTTCTGGGGGATAGCGTCGAAGTCGCTCGGCGGCCGGAGACCGGCCGCGAAGTCCCAGCTCGCCCTCATCGAGAGTCAGGTGTCCATGACTGTCCATGACTTCACCGTCGATGCCGCGGACGGAACCTCCCGCTCGCTCGGCGACTACGCCGGCCAGACGTTGCTGATTGTCAACGTTGCCAGCAAATGCGGTCTGACGCCGCAGTACGAGGGGCTGGAGTCCCTGTACCGGGATCTGCACGGCCGCGGCCTGGAGATCCTCGGCTTCCCGTGCAACCAGTTCGGCGGGCAGGAGCCGGGCACCGATGCCGAGATCCAGGAGTTCTGCGCCACGAAGTTCGACGTCACCTTCCCGGTCCTGAGGAAGATCGAGGTGAACGGACCCGACGCGGCCCCGCTGTACACCCACCTGCGTTCCGAGGCGCCCGGTGACTTCGGGCCCGATGCGGGTTTCCTCTACGAGCACATCAAGAAGATCCGGCCGGAAGCGATCGGCACCGACGAGATCAAGTGGAACTTCACCAAGTTCCTTGTCGACCCGGACGGAAAAGTGGTCCGCCGGTACGAGCCGACCGTCACCCCCGAGGAGATCCGCGAGGACCTCGAGGCCGCCCTGGCCTGATGGTTCTCCCGTGCCCGGCCTGCCGCTATCGCCGGCCGGGGACGGGAGAAGCCGGTCGGGCACGCCGAAGCCGGCGATGCCCGCAGGCTTCGCAGCAGGAGTAGGCGAGCGCGGTCAGCGGACGCCGAACAGCGCCAGATAGCGTTCCGCCGCGTTCGGGTTCAGTACCGGCCTGTACAGCGAGGACTCCACGTTCCCCTCCTCGGCGTTGTTGAAGTACGCCTCGTAGGCCAGGGCGTCGGCGTTCGCGGTGAAGGTCTCGTACATCTTCTGGATGTAGTAGGGGTTGTCGCCACCGCCGCCGGTCGTGCGCACCAGACCCCACTCCGGAACGGCGAACTTCTTGCCGTGGGCGCGGGCGAAGGCGATCACCGTGCACAGACCGGACCGCAGATGACATTGCCGGTCCCAGATTGTCTTACTGACGGACGCGGGGTAGGAGTCGTAGGAGTCGATGCTGACCACGTCGACGTAGTCGTCACCGGGATAGGCGTCCCAGATGTCCTGACCGCTTACCGGCAGGTGATCCCGGTGCGCGGTCATGTTCCAGTCGATCCGCACGTGCGGCGCGGTCGACCGGATCGCCAGGACCGTGCGGCGGTAGCAGGTCTTCCAGGTCTCGACGTCGCGTGGATACCACCAGAACCAGTCGCCGTTGAACTCCCAGCCGAGCCGGACGAAGGCGTCGCCGCGGCCGAACGTCGTCAGCGTGGTGCCGAACTGCCGCCAGTAGTTGTCGTAGGCGCCAGTCGCGCAGGTGGCCTCGTCGCCGTCTTTGGGAAACATCGGCTGGGCGACCGACAGGCCGCCGGGGAACTTGTCCCGGGTGAAGGCCTGCGTCGGCCAGCCGGCCGAGACCAGGTTGGTCCAGTCCTGCCGATCCGTGAAGACGACGGCCAGGTCCACCTTGCGGCCGGTGAAGACCGACCAGAGGTTGACGTCCGCGGGGTAGTTGCCGTTGGCGCCGGAGACCCAGCGCACGCCGCCGGGCTGGGGCGGCTTGGGTTTGTTCGAGCAGGAGCTGAGCCCGTCGGCGACCAGGCCGATGACCAGCAGGAGGAGCAGCGGCAGCGGGAGTGGCCGCGGATGGGCGGCACGTCTGTTCCTCGTCCGGGCGGCGCGGACGGTGCGGCGGCCGGCAGACCCCCACCCTCGCGGTGCCGGTCGCGGTCTCACGCGACGGAGGGTCTGTGCATGGTGGAGGGTCCGTGCATGGTGGAGGGTCCGTGCGTACCCGAAGCCGTGGCAATGGCGCCGAGCAGCGGCGTCTCCACCGGGCCGGGCCGCCGAGCCTGTAGCCAGGTCTGCACGGCCTCGGCCTCGACCGCCCAGTCGTGACCGGGAACGAGCGCCTCACCCAGCTCCATGTGCGTGGCCATGGAGGGCTCCGGCACCAGCATCGTGCGGCGCAGCCGTTCGGGCCGCGCCAAGGCGACGGCGTTGAGTGTCGTGCGCAGCCCGCTCAGCACCACCCGACGAGCGATCCGCGCGGCGGGGGATGGCGGGGCGAACGCAGGCGGTTCCCCGCTCAGCTCGGCCAGCCGGAAGGGCTGGAAACCCTGCAGGGTGAGACAGGTCGCGCGGTCGAAGGCGCCGCCGACGAACGGGATCGAGCGCAGCAGCAGTTCGTCCTCGAGCAGGGTGCCGACCCGCAGACCGAACGTGCTGGTCGTGGTGGCGGCCCTGGCCCAGGTCACGCCGTCGACCACCGGCGCGTGGGAGTTGCTGCCGCCGTCCCGGTGGATCATTGGCCGGCGGCGGGTGGTGGTTGAGGAGAATCGCAGCGTGCTGTAAAGGGTGAAGTAATCGACCGGGGGGAGCGCGGTCGCTGCCGCGACGAGACTGGAAAGCGATTTTTCCGTGTACAAATAGTCATCTTCGGCGAGCCAGACCAGATCGTCCGGCGACCAGCGCCGGACCCGCGGCATCCGCAGCACGTACCGGTAGGACGCGCGATTGCTGCCGCACTGCACCGACTGCACCTCGCCGGCGGACGTCATCACGGCAAGACGCTCCGCCGGCATAGGGCCGTCATTGACGAAGACGATCCGTACCGGGATGTCGACGTTCTCGACGGCCCGGAGGAGAGAGGCCAACGCAAGCATCTTGCTGTAGAAGGTCGGTCGGTTCTTCGTGTTCTCCGAACCGACCGATCGATAAAGAATACGCAGAATCATCGCAACCCCCCTACCGGCCCTGGCCCGGCAGCGCTCATCGTGGTGGCCTCGACGCCTCGGACACCGCCTCGACGCGGTCGGCCGAACATCTTGCACACAGCTTGTACGTTACCGTGAAACATCATTATCATTGATCATTGCCGGTCCCGGTCGGGTGCTCCGGAACTCGGCCCTGTACGTCCGGTCCGGCCGGCTCGCCGGAAAGGGCGATCGCCGTGTCCCGTTCCACCTCCCGTGCGGCCCGGCGGACGAGGATGAACCAGATGGGTACGGTCACCCAGAAGGCAAGTATGTAACCGCAGACCGCGCCGGTGCCGCCGCCGATCTCCAGACCGACGATCGGATAGACGACAAGCTGGGGGGCGAGCACCGCATTCGCGCGGAAGGTGAGCTTGGCCTTGCCGAGCGCGTAGAGCATGCAGGCCGGCCCGACCGTCGCTGCGGGGCCCGCCTGCTGCACGATGGACAGCGCCAGCAGGTCGTGGGTCTGCTCCCAGGTCTGGCCGAGCAGCGAGTGCCCGATGCTCGTCGGCAGGACGAGAAAGATCGTCCCCCAGGCGGCGCCGGCCGCGACGATCACCGCGGACAGGGCGTAGGCGGCGCGGACCCGGGCTGCGGCCGAGAGGTCCTTGCGGCGGGAGAACTCGGGGATGGCCCAGCTCACGATCCCGACCGCGAGAATGGTCGTCGGTCCGAGCAGGGTCTGCACCCCGCGCAGCGCGCCGACCAGGTCGATCGCGCCCAGCGTACCGAGCAGCAGGGTGGATGCCTGCTGGGCGCCCTGGACGGTGAGGTACTCGGCGCTCATGTACCCGTTGACATCGCGGTGTTCGACGACCCACTGGCGCACGAGGCTCGGCGCCGGCTTGAAGCCGGCCTGCGTGACGCCCAGCATGGCGGCGACCGCGGCGGCGCCGCCCCAGGCCAGCAGCATCGCCCACGAGCTGGAGACGTCGCGGACGATCAGCGCGTAGATGGCGGCGAACTGGACGATCGCCCAGATCCCGTCGTTGGCGGCGGCGGCGGCCGGGCGACCCTCGGCGAAGAAGACCTGCCGCCAGGCGTCCTGGAGCAGCAGCGTGGGAAAGACCAGTCCCATCGCGACCAGTGAGGCGCCGACCGAGCCGCCCATCGCCGCACCGACGGCAAGCGTCACGACCCCGCAGACCAGCCCGATCACGAGGGCGGTGCCGGTCCCCGCCGCGCCGGCCACCCGAAACACCCGCGGCGGCACGTCGGAGAACTTCATCCCCAGCGGAGCGGTGCCGACGGCCTTCGAGAACCCGATCATCAATGAGAAGATCGCGAAGGCGACGGCGAAGGCCCCGAACTCGGACTTGCTGACGCTGTGGGCGATGACGAAGGACATCACGGCGTTCGTCCCGCTGGAGAGCACCTGGTCGACGAGTGTCCAGATGGCCCGCGAGCGGCTGGAACCCCGGGTCGGTCGCTCGTCATGGTGGCGACCACCGGCCGGACCGCCGTCGTCCAGGATGGTCAGCCCGTAGTCGACCGGTTCCCCACAATCCCGGACTGCCGGTGCCTCGCGCCCCCGGTGGAGCTCGCCGCGGCCGATCGGGGGGATGAGCCATTCGCCGGTCGCGGGACCCCACAGGGGGAGCAGCCCCTCGGGGGTCGGCCCGTCCAGTGCCGTCCCGAAGGCTTCCACGGCCGGGACCCGGCGGCCGCGCAGGCCGCGGATGACCTGGGTCCGCTCCTGGTCGAACTGTTCCGGTCGTGGCGACAGGGCGGCGGTGACCTCCGGCACGGGTTCCGTCCGGGGGCGTGGTGACTCGTGCTGCTGGGCCGTGGCCGGCGCGGATGTGTCCGGGCCGGTCACCGGAGCCCACCCGGCCCTCCGCCGGGTGGTACTCGGACGGTGGAGGGATCGCGGAGAGTCCTGATGATCGTCTTTTGTCGGGGGTCGGTGGCCAAACTCATTGACCCACCGCCGTCCGTCCTCTCCGTGCCGCATCGGTTCGACCCCGGCTCCCCGTGCCGGCCGGGCGAGCGACACCGCCGCTTCCGCGCGGGACGACGACCGAGCCCACTGCGTCGCTTCTGGCCAGGGCGCCAGTCGGCCAGGGTGCTAGCAGGATGGTAGCTCGATGGGATCGGAACGCTCGGCTAGGGCCGCTCGGGTGGATCTGGTCCGACCGGACCCGACAACGGTGGTTGGCCAGAGCGGATCGCGGGGGCATGGAACGGGCGATGAGATCGCGATCCTCCGGCATGTGCCTGCCCCGTAGACGGTTCGTTCGCCTACGTCCGCAATCTTCCGCATCCAGGCTGATGGTCCGTAAGTTTAGCAGTCGGGCCTCGGCCCGATCCCCTTGTTACGTCGGTCACCCCCGGTAGGGCGGTACTCGGTGGTGGATCCAGTGAGGTGGGGTGCGCCATCCGATCCGCTTCCGGGACACCGGCTGCCGGCCGGGTCAGGGCATCCCTGATGCCGGTGGCCGCGCTCGCGGAGGCCTGGACAAGGCAGGAGCGGGGCATGGGCCGCATCATCAATTACCTGGAATAGCCCGCCTTGAATGGCCCGTCGCCCGTCTCATTGGTGGCGAGCAGGTCCTGCAGCTCGGTGACGACCTGCTGGAGCTGGTCGGCGAACGCGTACATCCCGTCCGCGACCGCACGCGGCGTGCTCAGGTAGAGGTTGAACCGGTCCGGCAGCAGCACGTAGGCGATGCCGATGCACTGGCTGCTGGTAGACCCGAAGCCGAAGAACTCGACGTTGGTGGACGGCGCGGAGCTGGTGCTCAGGTAGTCGTCGCGCGCCTTGAGCCAGCCCGGGGCCTCGTAGAGCGCGATCGGCTCGGTCACCCCCAGCCGCTCGCCTTGGCGGCGGGCGATGAACTGCAGCTCCCACAGGTGCTGCTCGGGGGCCCGCCCGGCCTGGCAGTCCTTCGCGCTCCGCACGTGCGCGTCGGCGGCGGCGCGGAACGCGGTCCGGTGGGTGGCGGTGTCGGTGTCCGGGTCGTTGAGTACGGTCATGAACCGTTGGATCTCCGGGGTGACGACCCGCATCGCTTCCGTGCGGCCGCGCCGCCAGTGCCGGGTGGCGATCGATTCATAGGTGGCGCCGATGTGCCCCTTGGCCCGGCTGTGCGCCAGCTGGTAGGCGAGCTGCACGAATGCGTCCGGTGACGTCTTCAGGGCCTTGGTCCGGTTCTGCCCGAAGTCGGTGAAGGACAACACCGTTGAGGCGGTCGCCGCGGCGAACTCCGCGAACGACGCGCCGGCGGCGGCCACATCCGCCCGCAGGCTGGCGTCGAGGACGAACTCGACGGGCTCGATGACGGGTAGCCCCTGGGGCCGGGCGCCAGAGCTCGCCGAGTGCTCCGCGGGCGAGGTACCCAGCAGGTCGTCGACGAAGCTGAGGATCGTCGTCCCGTCCAGCCCGCAGTGCTCGACGTTGATGCCCGCCCGGCCGTCGGCGAAAACGATCAGTGACACCGCCTTGTCGAACCACCGGTTGGCGCTGTCGCCGTGGAGCAGGTGGTCACACGCGGCCAGGTTGTCCTCGGGGGTGAAGTCTTCCAGGCACAGGGCGAACAGCGCGGTCTCGATCGTGTCGAGCGCGGCCGCGTTGGCGGGGTCCAGAGCGAGCAGCGTCTGGCAGCTCGCGGCCCAGTCAGCCCGGGCCTTGGTGGTGAGCTGGCCGACGGCGGCGTCCGCCGGAATCCGCGATGCGGCGGCCTTCACCACGGCGCGCAGGCCCGCCGCGAGGTCGTCTAGGGTGTACGGGTGACCGTCCGGCCCGACGACGTCCAGCCGGACGATGTTTCCCCGGTGGAAGACGACGATGTGGCGGGCCTGGGACGGCCCGGGCCACTGCTCGCTGTACGGGGTGCGCACGGTGTCCTGGACCGTTCCCGGGATCCGGGTCGTGGAGAACAGGAACGTGTTCTGCGCCATCGACAGCGTCTGGCCGCGCTGGACAATCGGCTCGACCCGCTCGTCGTCGAGGCGCAGCTTGTAGTCGACGGCTGCCGCCACGAGCCCGGCGGCCCGCTCCACCTGCGGCTGCTCGGCGGACAGACCCTCGGCGTCCTTGAACAGGAAGATGTAGTTCGCGTTGAGCGCGATGCGGTCGCGCCGGCCGAGGTAGCGGGAGTCCCAGAAGCCGTCCAGCCAGCTGTGTACGCCCTCGGTGGCGTCGTAGCGCTCCAGCGCCGCGTGCAGGGTGAGGCCGGGGCCGCCCGGTGCCTGGAAGGCCGCGACGGCTGCCTCGGTTGTCGCCCGCTCGGCCGGGGTCAGCAGCGGCGCGGACCAGGCAAGGAAACGTTCGCAGCTCTCCGCCAGCGTGGGCAATGGCACCCGGGGCAGCAGATCGTCGTTCGCGAAGGTTCCGGTGGATCGCTGGGAGCTACTGATCGCATTCATGCTGGGCCTCGGGTTGTCTCGGGGAACTCGTCTCGGGGACACGGTCATGGTGAACGCCACAGGCTGCGTTGGGTCCATGGTCGCCGAGATTCCACGGGTGGCGGGCGTTCCATCGGACATTCGGCTCGTACGGTTCATCCGACTCGCATGATGGCCGGGGCGCCCTCGACCTACCGGCCGCGCGGGGGACGCCGCCGGCACCGGTCGCCCGTCATCCTGGCGGAACCGGCCGGGTGGATGTCGCCGCCGGTCGCCGGCCGGAGGCGGGATGAGCGGTCGAGGAACTGGTCACCCCGCGCGGCCGAGAGATGTGCAGCTGGGCGTACAGCCAGCCCTCGGCCTCCAGCCCCCGTGGATCGATGCCGACGGTGGACAGCGTGTCGAGCACGAGCGACTGCTCCTCGGCGGAGGCGAAGCGCCGCTGCCGGAAAACGCCGTTGACGTGCACGGTCTCATACCCGAGCCCCGCGAGCGTCGCCTCGACCGGTTCGAACGGGAACATCCGCAGCACGAAGTGGGCCATCCACGGCCTGCGCTCACCGGCCGCGCGGGCCACCCGGGCGATGGTCCGCTCGGTGACGTACCCGAGGCAGCCCGTCGAGACGACGATGTCCGTTCCGGCGAGCCGCTCCCGTTCGGCGTCGGTCGGGTCACGGTCCTCCAGGTTGGCGTGCACGGCGTCATCGAGGAACCCAGCCGCGGACGCATAGGAGATGGCCGGCCCCGAGCTGTCCAGACCGAGGAACCGGCTCGTCTCCAGCCCGTCGCGGGACCGGACGAGTTCGCGGTCACGGGCGAGCAGCACGTCCCGGGTCGGCCGGCTGCCGGGCGGTGCGTAGCGCTCGTGCAGGTCGTCAAACGTCACGTCACAGCGGAGCAGCGCGGCGTTGATCCCGTAGGAGCAGCCCACGTCCAAGACTGTCGGCGGTCGTCCCCAAACCATCCGGAATTCCCGGATGAGCTGGCTGAAGTACGGTTTGGCGAGCTGCGGGATACGGTAGTCGAGTTTCCGCAGGGTACTGAAGTAGGCGTGCGGGTCGGGCTGCGTGTAGATGTGGTCGAGCGAGATCTTCCCGCTGTCGTCGAACCGCCTCGTCCCGGTGGGGTACGCGGCCTCGGGGGAATTCGTGGTTCCGTCGGAGTCGGTGGTCTCGGCAGAATATCTGCTGTCGTCGGAATACACGCGTCTGGCGCTCCTCGTGACGGGCGGTCGGGGCAGATGGGCCGGTGGCAGATGGGCCGGTGCTGACGCAGCTTGCCGACCTCATTCTGGTCCAGCTAGTCCAGCAGCTGGTCGACGCGGACCGCGCTCTTCTCCGCCGCCAGGTGCCGCGGAAGGACCCGGCCGAAGAGCTGCTTCGTGCGCGCGACACTGCCGACGACCCCGGGGTGCCCGGTGTAGGCGAAGATTGCGGAATGCCGGGCCGTGTCGCCCTCGACCGGGCTCACCCGGTGCATCGAATAGCGGCCCAGGAAAAGCTGGAGATCACCCGGTCGGAGGGCGAGACGCCGGACCAGATGGCCGCCCTCGCCCGCCAGCACGGCCCGCACGTCGGCGAAGTTCTCCGCCTGCGCGGACCTGATGTTCGGGCAGTACTCGAAGTCGCCCCCGGCCCGCGGCGCCTGCGTGAGCAGGCTCACCGCGAATTCGTTCGTGTCGAAGTGCCAGGGGTGCTCCAGCCCGGGGGCGATGATGTTGAGGCACAGTCCGGCCAGCGGGTCGGCGAGTTCGTGGACTCTCGGCAGGTCGAAGCAGCCGGCGATGAAATGCTGGAAGAGCTCGCTGGTGTAGAGGTGGTGGACGGCGAATTCGGTGGGAATCTGGTCGCGGGCGACGAAGGCATTCCCCCGCCGCATCGTGAACCGGCCCGGATGATCGGCCGGCAACGACGGGTCGACCGCGATGTTGTAGGCGTTGACCGTCTCGACCTCGTCATACGCGAGCGGAGCGACGGTGGCGCACTCCTGTGCGACCGCGGTGAATGCGGAGGGCCGGACGAATTCCGGGAGGACACAGCATCCGCGAGTGCGCAGTTCCGCCCGGGTCCACGAGACGACGTCCCGCCAGGCGTGGCTCGAAGGTTCGGTGAGAGGATAACGAACAGTATTGATCAGCTCGCTGATAGACCAGGTTTCCGTCGCAACCATGTGACTCCTCTCCGCCGCTACGCGGCGGCCCCGGGTCGCCGATGGGAACCGTCCACGACCTCGATGCGATTTGTCACATGGTCGCCCGATGGTCATGATGGCGAAAGTCAGTGTGAGATGTCACACGCCTGTGCTCGCGCGGGACGCGAATCCCGCCCGCCTGCCGCCATTCCAGCAACCCGGCCACGACCTGTCGCGGAGCCGCCATCTTCGGGGCGTCCCGCGCCCTCGTCCTGAGCGGCTGTACGTGGGTGCCCGCGGGCCCGGCGGGCGACCGGACCCGGCCACCGTCGATGCGAACTGGCCGTACCGGCCCCTGTCTGGCCCGGCCGGAAGGTGCCCGGCGCAGGACGCCAACCGTCGGGATCTCAGCCTTCTCGTGTTCACCGGAGATGCGTCCGGCAGGTCCGGCGCAGCGACGTCCGGTAGAGCCATATCTGGTATCGCCATGCCCGGTGCAGCGACGTCCGGTACCGCCACATCCGGTACCGCCACGTCCCGTACCGGCGTGCCCGGGAGCGATCCCGGCCCGACCCCGCCGCAACGGCCGATGCCCGAAGGCTGATCCGATGCCTGGAGCCGGCCGTTCCGGCGAGGGAGTCGGTCATCGTACGAGGTTTCAGGAGCTTACGAGCTTCAGCGCCTGGCGGATCTCGCCGAGACGGTTCCATTGTTCGTTGCTGAGTAAGTGTTCGGTGATGTCGTGGGAGGGCTCGCCGAATGCCCGGCCGGCGTTGCCGGTCGGGTGCTGTCGGTGAGGCGAGTTAAGGCGCGGGTCCGTCG
>NZ_CDWWXB010000079.1:0-3539 GCF_977971855.1 Frankia sp. CoWAU3
CAATGATCCGTCGTCGCTGATTCCGCCAGGTTGTCAGGCTGTGTCATCAGGTCCCATGGCCCCGCGTCGACGCCAAGGAAGGCGGTGACACATGAAATGGATGACAGCGGATGGTCATCTCATCGAGGAGACGGTCGTCAAGGCCGGTCCCGAGCGTCCGGCACGAGTCCTGCGGGTGACCCGGCAGGAGCGTGCGGTCGGCCAGTATGCGTGCTGGGCCGATCTGATCGTCAATATTGATGTTCGGCGGATAACCGAAGTCGAATGAATGACCTGTTGTTGGTGCAGGCCTGAGCACGGGTCTGAGATGTCAAGGGCCACTGAGTTCTCCCCGCGAGGCGCCGTTCTGGAGGTCGTCCGTGTGCAACTTTCCGGCTGCAGAATCCTGGGACGAGACCGATCTCGCGGCCTGTGTGACCGGGGGCGTGAGAGAGAACGTTCATCGTCTCGGGGTATTCTGGCGGTCGCATCCCGCGACTCCCGGTTCGAGCGGAGACTGGGTGGAGGCGGTCGATATCGGCGCCGGCCGGCTCGCCATCTGCGTCGGCGACGCGGCCGGGCACGGCGAGCAGGCCGCGAGGTTCGCGCGACGGTTTCGGGAGGCGATGCGCCGGCACCTGCTCGCGGGCGAGGAGCCCGAGGCGACCATGCATCGCACGGTGAACGATATCGCTGGACCCGGCGATATCGAGGAAATGTTTGCTACCGCTTTTCTCGCCGTCGTCGATGCCCGGTCAGGCCAGGTGGTCTACGTCAACGCCGGGCATCCGCCCGCCCTGCACCTGCCCGGGTCCGCGGCTGGCGGCGCCCGCGAGCCACGGTCGCTCGGCCCGACCGGGCCCATCCTGTCTGACCTTTTCGCCGGAAGCGAGATCTGGTCGTCCCGATCGCTGACCATGGACGCCGGAGACCGCCTGCTGCTGTACACCGACGGCATCAGCGAGGCGCGTGACGCGCACGGCACACAGTTCGGGACGGAATCCCTGTCCGCCGGCCGGATCGGGACCGACTCGCCTGACACGTTGCTTGACCGCCTTTTCGCGCAGCTCGCCATCCATGCGCACGGGGTCGACGGGGACGACCGCACGATGGCGATCCTGGCCCGCGATCCACTGGCGGAGAGGACCCTGGCAGCTGACGGGGGCGTCGCGAGCAGCGGGGGCGTCGCGAGCAGCGTCGCGAAGCAGCATTGAGAAGCAGCGTCGCGAAGCAGCCCGGTCGGGAGAGACGAGGTCCGTCATGTTCGCGGTACGAATTCACGGGTTCGGCGGTCAGGGCGTGCTGACCATCGCCGAGCTGTTGACCATCGCGGCAGTTACGGAGGGTCGCTACGGACAGGCATCCATGGCCGGCGGGCCGGAACACATCGGCCATCCTACGGTCGCCTGCTGCCGGATCGACGACGATCCATTGCCCGGGTGGGAACCGGTCGTGTTCCCGGATGCGGTCATCGTCCGGGACGCGGCGCTGCTGCACGTCTCCGATGTGTTCCATGGACTCGGGGCGGATGGGTTCATCCTGCTCGACTCGGCACGCGACCTTGACGATTTCGGGCTGCCCAGGCTCACCCGGTACCGGCCCGAGCGGACGATCAGCATGCCCGCCAGCGAGATCGCCCAGCGCGAGCTGGGGCATCCGCTACCGAACACGGCTCTGCTCGGTGGCTTTGCCGCGTTGACCGGAATCGTTTCGATCATCGCGGTCGAGACGGCCATCCGGGAGCGGTTCGCCGGTCGGCTCGCGGACGACGGCATCGAGGCGGCCCGGGACGCCTTTGCGTTCGTCCGCTACACCGAGCGGCGCAGGGCCGGGCTTCTGCCGGTAGCCCAGGCCCAGGAATGAGCCTGGGCGCAGGCAGGCCGTGCCGGCAGTGAGCCTGGGCGCCGGCCGGCCGGCGGAGGTCCAGGTCAGCCAACCTGTGACCTGCTCGACCGTGCGCAGGCCGCAGCCGATGATGGCGGTCTTCTCCACCGGGAAACCAAGGTCGGAAAGTTGGTCGACGGCCCTCTCGGCCTCGCTGTAGGTGTCGAAGGTGGCCACCACCACCTGCTGCGGCCCGCCTACCCGGTCCACCGGGGTCCCGCCCGGAGCATCATCGAAGCGCGGGTTCCCGCGGTGGAGAACATCCATCCGAGGCCGAAAGGTGATCCGAGGTCAGAAGACGATGGTGTGTCCTTCGCGGGATGCGTCGGTGGCGGTGTAGGCGACGCCGTCGACTTTCAGACCGTCCTGATCAAGCAGGGTGATGATGCCGCCCCGGTTGCCCAGCCCGACCGGGGGTGCGAGCGGGATCCGCACGGTGTCCCCGGCTGGCAGGTTGGTGGGCGGAAGGGGGAAACGGTGCCGACCGCTGTCGATGATCGTCCAACCGGTGAGGTCGACGGGCCCTGGGGTGGTGTTGAGCAGGGTGACGGACTCGGCTTCCGGTGCCGGTCCGATGGGGTTGACCAGGGCGGCGACGATGCGCAGGCGCCGGTCGGGTTCCCCGGGGGCTGGTTGGCCGCCCGGTCCGGCTGATGGAACGGCGCGCAGGGTGTGGCCGGTCGTGTCGTCGGTGTGCCAGGCCTGGCTCTGGAAGGCCAGGAACAGTGCTGTCCAGCGGCCCGCGGTGGGGAAGTGGAAGAGCAGGGCACCGTCCTGCCAGCTGCCGTCGTCGGCGATGAAGCGACCGCTGTTGCCCTGGTTCATGTGGACGTCATGCACGCCGTTGCCGGGTACGAAGCCAAAGATCTTATCTGGTTTCGTGGGCTCGGGCCCCCATCGCTGGCCGAAGGCGTAAATGTGGCTGGTCGGATCGGCGGTCGCACGCTGGACGTGGTGGTCGAGGCGGTCGGCGAGATCGTTGTCCGGGCCGGGGCGGTCGGGGGGGGGAGCGCGTGCAGCCCGGTGCGATCGAACAGGTTGCCCCGGACGAAGTCCAGGGCGAGGCCGCCGGGCCTGGACTTCAGGGGGGTGAACCCGTCGGGCAGGTCGACGAGGCGGTCGAGGATCGGATGGTGGAACTCCTCGACCGCGATGTACAGCAGTTCGGACGGGGGCTGGGCGGACAGAACGTTTACGGCGACTCGGAAAGAGCCACCACCCTCGACGTGTATCTGGTAATGCGGGCTGTCGTGCCCGCCCTCCCTGCGCCGGTCGAGTAGCCGGCCTTTCAAGACGCCGTAGCCTGCCAGCGGCATAACATTTCCCCGATTTCCGCGGCGATGAAAAGATCCGGTTGAACGATATCATTCCCGTCTGGCCAGGCGGGTGCGGCGGGGGGAGTTCACCTATCGGTTGGTCTGCGGTCACCCAACGGTGATGCAGGCCGCCCGCGGGCCGGCGGCCGACCCCCATCATGGAGGGGCGGTCATGAAAAGGCGGTGATTCATGGTCGGCGTGGCGCCCGGGCGGTTACCGTCGGAGTGTCTCCAGGCAGGAGACAAGATCCGTGGGCGGCGGCATGTCGCGCATTTCCCGGCGTGTCTCGCCTACGGCGGCGAGATCAGGGTCGGCGACGATCTCATCTCGGCCGACCTACGGGCCAGGCCGCTCGCCGC
>NZ_CDWWXB010000079.1:4095-14562 GCF_977971855.1 Frankia sp. CoWAU3
CCGGATCGCGCCAGGGCACCGGTCCGTCGAGCGCCCAGTCGATCTTGAAAACTCCCGGTCCGTACCGGTATCGGCCGAGCGCGGCGCGGTAGCGGCCGGGCAGCGCGGCGCCGGCGACCGCGAGCACCTGGCGAGGGGTGAGATCGAGCAGCACGGCCCGCGCGGGCGGCAGTTCCGACAGGCTGGTCACCGGGGCGCCGGTGACCAGTTCGCCGCCGAGTTCGCGCAGCCGGGCGACCAGGGCCTCTGCCAGTGATGATGATCCACCGACGGCTACCGGCCAGCCGACCTGGTGCGCGAGCACCCCGAGGAACAGCCCGTAGCCCGCGGTGACCGGGCGATGTAAATCGATCATGGAATGGGCGGCGAGCCCGGCGAACAGCGCTCGCGCCGCCTCACCGCGCAGCGCGGCGTGGGCGAGCGCGGTCGCGGACCACAGCCCGCGCACGCCGAACCGGGCGAGGGCCAGGGGCGCGGCGGGCGGCAGGTCGAACGGTGCCAGCACACCCTCGGCCAGCCGCGAGCCGTCGGACGCCAGCGGGCCGACCAGCCAGCGCCAGCCGGAATCGACGCCGTCCCGGTCGGCGAGGCCCGCCGCGGTGGCGTCGAGGTCGCGGCGCAGCAGCGCCGCCGGGCCGTCGTCGAGCGGGTGGGCGAGCGGCACCGGCGGATGCGCCCACCGAAGCCCCTCGGTGGGGGTCGGGTCTGCGGTGGGGGTCGGGTTCGCGGAGGACGCCGGGTTCGCGGAGGACGCCGGCCCTGTGCCGAAGGCGCGCAGGGCGGGGGATGCGAGCGCGAGCGGCAGAACGGTTGCGCACACGTCGTGCCGGAAGCCGGACAGCGTCGGCTCTTCTGTTCGCAGCCCACCACCGGGAGTGCCCGCAGCCTCCCGGACGAGTACCCGCCAGCCGGCCTCGGCCAGCGTCAGGGCTGCGGTCAGCCCGTTTGGACCGGCCCCGACGATCACCGCGTCGAAGCTGTCCGTGCTCACGGTGCACCTCTTCCATGCGGATTCCAGGCAGGATCGTGCCGCCGCCGGGCATCGAGCCCGAACGTGATGCCCGCCCGAACGTGATGCCCGCCCGTCCGGTCGCGACCCGGGGCCGCCGTCGCGCCGCTGGTCCGAGCCCAGGAGCAGATGCCACAGAAGGTGTCCAGCGTCACGCATAAATGGGGCTTTTGTCACAGAGGGAAACTCGGCTGTGGACTCGCACGTTGAGATCTGTGCATCATTAGTCACTTTCCGTTTCTGCGGGTCCAGGGTGGGCGTCGGATGTGGTCGGACCGCAGTGTCCGACGGGCGCCGGCAAACCATCGCCAATGGTGACACTTCGGGGCCGATCTCCGACGAGACACCCGTCCCGCCGCATCGAACTCGAGGAGGATGCCATGACCGCTTCGGTTTCCCCGCCGTCACCGTCCCGGCACAGCCATTCGCCGCCCATGTCCGGGTCCACCGCCAAGAACGTGCGCCGGACCCGGGGTGACCACAACCCCCTGCGTCCCGATCTCCAGGCCTCCCTGGTCGTGTTCGTCGTGGCGTTGCCCCTGTCGCTGGGCATCGCCGTCGCCTCGGGGGCGCCGGTCGCCGCGGGTCTCCTCGCCGCGGTGATCGGCGGCGTCGTCGCCGGCGCCCTCGGCGGTGCGCCGTTGCAGGTGAGCGGGCCGGCAGCCGGGCTGACCGTCATCGTCGCCGATCTCGTCCACACCTACGGGTGGCGCGTTACCTGCCTGATCACCGCAGGGGCCGGGATTCTGCAGATCCTGCTCGGGCTCTGCCGGGTCGCCCGCGCCTCCCTGGCCGTCTCGCCGGCCATCGTCCACGGGATGCTCGGCGGCATCGGGCTGACGATCGTCCTCGGCCAGTTCCACGTGGTGCTGGGCGGACAGGCCGAGAGCCACGCCTGGGAGAACGTCGTGGCAGTGCCCGAGGCGATCATCGATCCGCACGGTTCCGCGACCCTCGTCGGCTTCGTCACCATCGCCACGATCCTGCTCTGGCCCCGGTTGCCGAAGAGGCTGCCGAACGCCGTCCGAGCCATCCCCGCCTATCTCGCGGCGGTCGTGACGGGCACCCTGCTCGCTGCCGTCGCGGGCTTCGACCTGCCCAGGGTCGACCTGCCCTCGTCCCTGTTCGACGCGGTCGCCCTGCCGGGCCTCCCACACGGCGACTGGTCCGGCATCGCGCTGGGCGTCGTCACCGTGGCCATCGTCGCCAGCGTCGAGTCCCTGCTCTCGGCCGTCGCGGTGGACCAGCTTGCCACCACCCGAGGCTGGCGGGGGCCGCGCGTCGACCTCGACCGCGAGCTGCTCGGGCAGGGCTCGGCGAACCTCGTCTCGGGCCTGGCCGGCGGGTTGCCGATCACCGGGGTGATCGTGCGCAGCTCCACCAACGTCGCCTCCGGCGGGCGTACCCGGAAGTCTGCCGTCCTGCACGGCGTCTGGGTGCTGCTGTTCGCCGTGTTCCTGGGTCGCATCGTGGAGTGGATCCCGCTGTCCGCCCTCGCCGGCCTGCTCGTCGTCGTCGGTGCGCGGCTGGTCAACGTCGCGCATCTGCGCCACGTCCGCCGGCACGGGGAGCTGCCCGTCTACCTGGTGACAATCGTCGGTGTCGTCGCCCTCGACCTCCTGCAGGGCGTCGCCCTGGGTCTGCTCACCGCGCTCGCCCTGGTCCTGCGCCGGGTGCTGTGGTCGAGTGTCCGGCTGGTCCGCACCGGCGAGCTCTGGCAGGTAGAAGTCGAGGGGACACTGAGCTTCCTGTCCCTGCCCCGCCTCGCGCGGATCCTGGGCCGTATCCCCGTCGGTGCCCCCGTCTCGATCGAACTCATCGTCGACTACCTTGACCACGCCGCCTATGAGCATCTGCGCGGCTGGTGCGCGAACCACGAGGCGTCCGGCGGGACGGTGAGCGTCGACGAGATCGGCCAGGTCTGGTTCCGCCGGCCGGCCGAGGTCGCGGAGCAGCGGCGCCGTACCGTCGTCCCGCACCTCCCGCGCTGGTTCGCGCCCTGGTCGCAGTGGCAGGAACTGGAACTCGCCTCGTCATCGTCGGATCCCTCCTCGTTTGATTCCCCTTCGTCGGGATCGCGGTCCTCGGATTCCCAGCCCGCCGGCGTCACTCCGCCGGCGATCCACCCAGTCCAGGGCCCGGACACGGCGGTGTCGGTGCCGGCGCAGGCCTCCCCCGACCGGACATTCGACCACGTCAGCACAATGCTGTTCGGGGTGAACGAGTTCCACCGGCGGGCCGCCCCGCTCCTGCGGGGCACCTTCGACGAGCTCGCCGGGGGACAGCAGCCCGGCGCCCTGTTCCTCACCTGTGCCGACTCCCGCATTGTTCCCAACATCATCACCAGTAGCGGTCCCGGCGATCTGTTCACGATCCGTAATGTCGGGAACATCGTCCCGGTGGACGACCCCGCCGGATCCGACCCGGACGCGCCCTTGCGGCGCGGTGGCGACCTGTCGGTGACCGCCGCGCTGGACTACGCCGTCGACGTCCTGCGGGTGCCCTCGCTCGTGGTGTGCGGCCATTCCGGCTGTGGCGCCATGCAGGCGTTGCTGTCCGGCGCGCTCGACGGCGCACCCGACTCGGCCCTGGCGGGCTGGCTGTCGCACGCCGCCGCCTCGCTTGAGCGGACGCCCCCTGCCGGCACGGAGGACCTGCCCCCGGTGGAAAGGCTGGGCCGCGCCAACGTGGCGCAGCAGTTGGAGAACCTGCGCGCGCATCCGGCCGTGCGCCGTGCCCTGGCACGCGGCACGCTGGAACTCGTCGGCCTGTACTTCGACATCGCCGACGCGCGCATCTGGGTGTTCGAGGAGTCGACCGGCCGGTTCGTCGACCCGATGGACGCGTTGCCGACGGCGGTCATCGGGACCGGCTCGCGTCGCCGGTGGGACGCACCGGTGCGGGTGCCCGCACCCATGGTCGCGGTCGGCGCGGCTTCTGCCGACGAGCAACCGCCGCCCGCCGGCAGGCGGGCCCGGTGGCTCGGCCTGCCGCGGTAATGCCGCAGCGGTGAAGGGCCGCCGATCGCCCGGGATCCCGGGATCCCGGGATCCGAGGTGCTGACCCCGCAGATGCACCGATGGTCGGCGACGTCGACCGTTTGATGACGTCGACCTTTTGATGACAGAGAGTTGCCGAGGGTGAGGCGCGGTTTCAAGACCGGAGACCGTTACCAACCCTCGGCGATTCGCCGTCGCGCCAGTTCGCCGTCGCGCGGTTCGTCCGCGGGGGTCACGAGGCCGGGATGACCCGCTCCGGGTAGTCCAGCCAGGATGTCTGACCGTCGGGGGTGACGGTGAGCCCGAAGCGGGCGCAGGACGGCCGCCCTGCGTTCACCCACCAGTCGTAGGCCATTTCGAGTTCGTCCCACAACCGTCGTGGCCCATACTGGGTGACCTCGTGCCCGTCCGACTGCCCGTCCGACCCGGCGGTCAGTGACGCCCACGAATGTGACGCCGCGTGGGACAGCAGAAGTGTTCTCGCCGGGCCGCCTTCCTCGATCTGCCCGGTGGTGCAGCCGGGCAGCCACAGGCCGACCGCGAATCCGGCCGCGGCGTCCGCGAAGGGCTCATCCAGATACCGGCAGGTTGTTCTGACGTCGGCGTCGTCCTCGCCGAGCCACCAGACGGGTTTGTCGGCCCGTTGGCCGCGCAACCGCATGAAACCCGCATCATCATGAAAATGGCCCGAGGCGGTGCCGTCCGCGACGGTCAATGACAGCAGTGCCCCACCGAACTCGCTCGTGAACGGCAGCACGATCCGCCCGCCCGGCCGGGTCTGCGTGATCCAGGGGTAGGGAACGGTAACCACCGACGCCGTGGCGATGATCCGGTCGTAGGGAGCCCGATCGGGAAACCCCGCCGCGCCGTCCCCGACGACCACCGTCACCGGACGGCCGATCCTGGCGAGGGCCGCGCGGGCGTGCCCCGCGATTCCCGGATCGATCTCGATGGTGGTGACCTGGCCGGTCGGGGTCTGCTCGGCGAGCAGCGCCGCGTTATAGCCGGTCCCGGTACCGATCTCGAGGACGTTCATCCCGTCCCGCACATCGAGGAGGTCGAGCATCCGGGCCATGACCCACGGCGCGCTGCTGGAACTGGTCGGTATGACGCCCCTACCGTCGTACCTGCCCGTCCCGTCGTCGACCTGCGTCGTGATCCCGTCGTCGCTGCGGCACAGCTCCGACCACCGCTGTGGATCATCCTGGCGCCGGAGCGGGACCAGGAAGAACCCGTCCTCGTCCCGGACCCAGATCTCATCCGGGATGAAATCCTCGCGGTTCACCCGGCGGACGCTCACGCCTTCCCTGAGCCCTTGCACACGCCGCAGGAGACGGTCTCGTTCTTGCCGTCGCTGGTCACGGTGATCTTCCCGCTGCCGTTGCAGGTCGGGCAGGCTACCGGTTTCGCGTGCTTACCCACCCGACCGCCTCTCACCCGGGGTCATCTAGCCACCTGGGGCCACCTGGGGGTTCGGACCCACGGCCATGATTCCATCCGGACGGTGCCGCGCGTCAAGGGGCCGCGGCAGCCTCGTGGCCGGGCCGGGAAACCGGTCGAACCTGACGATTCTGATGCGATTTTCACTCGACCTCCAAGCGAGCGGTGGGTGATGACGCCGCTGCGTTCGGGCGGGTCGCCCACGATGCTGTAGTCGGGCAGAACGGTCACCCCGAGCCCCCTGGGCGACCATGAGCTTTCCCACCCGCGCACCGGCGCCGATGGACGCCGGACCCGGCGGATCTCGCTAAAGCGGGCGGCAGACGTGTGTCAAGGTCCAGTCGGTTCCGGTTCCGGTTCCGGTCGCGGTCGCGGCACTCTCCGTTTTCGGCTGCGTGCCGGTCGTGCCGTCATGACCGCCCGCGCCGATCCGATGGTGCAGGAGGGTCGCCGTCAACGGGGCGACGTCGATCCGCCAGAACATCTCGACCGGGCAGCGCAGGGCGACCACGAGCACGCCCCGGATGACCGCCGGATGGGTCACCGCGATGATGTGGCTCGGTTCGGTGCTTCGCCGGACCAGCCAGTTCTCGACGCGGCTGAGCAAGCTCAGTAGGGATTCGCCGCCCGGCGGGGCCACCGCCGGATCGCTGTGCCACCGGCGCAGCTCGTCCGGGGGAATCTCGTCCAGGCTGCGCCCCCGCCAGGCCCCGACGTCCAGGTCGCGCAGGGCCGGATCCACCTCGGGGACGACGGGTGGGCCCGGGGCCCGCGGGATGGTGACGTCACCCTTGCGGGCACCGAGGCCCAGGGCGGCGGCGGTCTGACAGGCCCGCGCGGATCCGTCGCAGAGCACCCGTCCCGTCGCGGGAAGCGCGCCAGCCGCTACCGCCTCGGCGGCGCCGGCGGCTCGGCGCAGCCCGTCGGCGTCGAGAGGCTCGTCGACAGGGAACCGGGCGGCCCGCAGGGCCACGGTCGGCGCGCAACTAACCAGGGCCAGCCGCACCGGCGGCACCGATCGCGCTGGTGGGGGCCGCGGTACGTCGGAACGCGCGTTCGGTCAACGTGCCGAACAGCAGGCCGATGGCCGCCCAGACGGTCGCCTGGATGGCGAGCGAGGCGATCCGGAACCGCCACAGCACGTCGGCCGGGAAGCCCTCCGGCGTCTCGTGCACGCGGGGCAGAACGGCGTAGACGACGCCCAGGACCACCAGCCCGCCGACGGCGGCGGCGATCGTCGCGTTCCAGCCGCCGAGCCGGCCGGTGAGCCGCCGCGCGGCCACACCCGTCCCGACCACGACGATCACCGAGATCAGGATCATGAGGAAGTACAGGACGGTCCGCCGGCCGATCGTGTCGGGATTCCCGATCGCGGGGGGATTCGCCGGGTACTTCAAATCGGGCAGGAGGTAGACCGCGGTGAACCCGGCGAGGGCGACCAGGGCGGCCGTCCCGCGGGGCCCGAGGGTGCCCAGGCGGCCCTGCACGCACGCATACGCCAGGGCGAACATGCCGCCGATGGCGACGGAGAAGAGCAGCAGACCGGTGAACAGACCGAGCGTCGACTGCACGGTCCGGGACACCGGCTCGGACTCCTCGTGCGCGTGAGCGGCGAGACCCACCACCTCGTGCGCATGAGTGGAACTCTCGCCTGCCGACTCGAAGGTGATCGCGTGACCGATCTGGCTCTCGCCGAGGGTCTTCGCGACGATGAAGGCGAGCACGGCTGCGACCAGACCGACGAGCATGCCACGGATCAACAGTGTTCGTGCCACAGCGTCTCCTCGCTGGAACAGATCGGGAGGAGGCGTTAGTGGCAGGGGAAGCCGAGCAGGTGGCGGGCGTCGTGCACGAACTCGTGGACGTAGTTCCCGCCGAAGATTGACAGCGCGCCCTGCTCGGCGCCGACGAAGTACAACCCGAGCAGCGCCAGCAGCCCGCCGAAGAGCAGGAAGGGCACCAGCTCACGTATCGGGATGGCCGGCAGGGCGAGCGGTGCGGGGGAGACGGCGGGGTGCGCCATGCGGAGAACCTCCACTGGAATCACGCGTTCCACGGGTAGGACGGGTTCGGGCAATGGGTCTGACTTCCGAGACCATCCAGGACGGACGGGCCGATCACAGTGGCGCGACCATGCCGGAATCACACCGGCTTCCATCACACGAACATGTAGAGATAAACAGCGCTATGTAATCCTGTCAAGTTTTATGGGCCGCCAGGATGGCTGGATGGGCCCGGGTGCGGTCCCGTGGGGCATGCTGGTGTGCATGACGACGACGTTCGCATCGACCCTGGTGCCCCTGACCGCGCGTGATCACGGTGATCACGGTGATCACGGTGACGAGGGTGACGCACCGAGCGGGCTCGCGGGCACCGTCGCGTCCTGCTGCACGCCGCTGGCTCGCACCCCGCTGTCCGCGGAGGACGCCGAACGTCTCGTCGGTGTGCTCAAAGCGATCGCCGTTCCCGCCCGGCTGCGGCTGCTGTCGATGATCTATGCGCGGGAGGGTGGTGAGGCGTGCGTCTGCGAACTGACCGAGCCGCTCGGGCTGACCCAGCCGACCGTCAGTCACCACCTGAAGGTTCTTGTCGCCGCCGGCCTGATCAGCCGGGAGAAGCGTGGCGTGTGGGCCTACTACCGACTCGTGCCCGGAGCGCTGCCCGCGCTCGCCACGGTCTTCGCTCCGGCCGCCGCTCCAGACGCCGAGTGAGACGACCGCCGGGCGGGACCTGCGCATCGCGGCCGGCGGTGGTCAGAGGGACCAGCAGCGGTCAGGGGAGCCAGGAGACGGTGGCGCAGCCGAGCTGATGCCGGATGGGGCCGTCGGGCCCGGCGTTCGTGGCGTAGGCGCACACCGTGTGCGGGACGGCGCTCGTGATGACGGTGGTCTCGAAGCCGTGGTCGGAGCCGGCGTCGGGGTAGAAGCGGGCGACGTCCGGTCGGGAGGCGTCCGCGGTGGCGGTGGTGGCGGTGGCACCGTCGAGAGTGACCGTGACGATGAGGGGGTCGGCGGGGTCGTCGGGGTCGTAGGTCCAGCCGGCGACGCGGACGCTGCTCCAGCCGGCGGTGATCCACGGGTTGGGCGTCGCGAGGTCGAGGTAGCCGAGGGGCGTGTGGTCGACGGCGGGCGCGTCCACGGTCGCGGTGGCGCAGCCGAGGCTCCGCCGGTGGAAGGAGCCGAGCGGGCCGATGTTCACCGCGGCGGTGCAGACGGTGTGGGTGCCGGGTGCGGCGGCCACGGTGGTGTCGAAGCCGTGGTCGGGGCCGGCGCCCGGGTGGGCCCGGGCGACGTCGGGACGGGAGCGGTCGGCGACGACGGTGGCGGTGGCGACGTCGTCCAGAATGATCGTTACGGCCAGGGGGCGGGTGAGGTCCCCCGGGTCGATGGTCCAGCCGGCGACGCGGATGCCGGCGGGGGATGCGTCGGCGAGATCGAGAAAGCCGAACGGCGGCGCATCGTCCCCATCGGGACAGGTTTTCTCGGTTTTCTTGATCTTCTCGGTTTTTCTGATCTTCCCCGTCTTCCCCACGTCACTGGACCCGGCCGTCGGGCAGGCGCCGGCCACGGCGGATCCGGCTAGGCCGACGCCGATCAGGACGGTGGTGAGAGCGAGGATGCTGATCATCGCGACGGCGGTACGTACGGGCGTTCGATGCGGCGCGATGGCGATGATCGTCATCCTCTCCCCTCTCGCTCAAGGTGTGAACTGAAAGTAGCATCTCCATTGCTATTGGTCGACGGCCGTGAAGGTTTTGTTGCATGTTGCATCCACGTCGCCGCCATGCGCATTCTGCGGGTGCGGTGTCCGTACGGCCATGGAGCGGTGGGGCGGCGACTGGACCCGGCTCGCCGACCGCCGCTGTTACCAGACCTGGATCAGCCAGCTCGGTCTGGCGGGGGAGCCGTGGACCGGTCGCGGGACCGGATAGCCGAGAAAGCCTGCCGCGATCGTGCGCCCGCTCCCCGACTCGGCGGCCAGCCGAACCGGGAGAACGGTTCCGCCCGCAGATGCAGACGGATGATCTCCCTGCTGTACGCCAGCGTGTCGGCCGGCAGATCGTCCGGTGGGTGCCAGGCGAGGGCGGAGCAGGTGGCTGGCTCCCGATTGGTGGGCTCGCCGCTCCACCGCGACACCAGGAAGCCGAAACCGATACGAGCGTCGCTGTCCGGCGGAAGGGCATGCGTGATACCCGCGAAAGTGACCTCCTCGGGTTCGACCCCGATACCGAGCTCCTCGCCGAGCTCCCGGATCACCGCGGTCACGACGTCCTCGGCGGGCTCGATCCGTCCGCTGGGCAGCGCCCAGCAGCCGCTTCCGTAGATGCCTCCCGCGCGTTTCGCCAGGAGCAGGCGGCCGTCCCGTATCAGTAGCGCAAGAACGTCGACCGGGGTCCGGTGTTCGTGCCGCATGATCCTCCTCGTGCTCTTCTTCCCGCGGACCGACTCGAGGCCCGTGACCGGGAAACGTAGCGCGCAGGGCCCCGTCCTTCAGAGTGAAGATTCAGCAGGGATTCGGCCGGCGCCCAGCGGCAGGGTGGCACTGTTCCGCGCATGCGCATCCTGGTGGCGGACGACGACCGGAGTCTGGTGGCGCGACTGCGGGCGCTGCTGCGCCGTGGTGGTGGGGAACGCCCGGTCGTCCTGGCGGCTGGCGATCTCCGGCTCGACCCGCGTCGCACCGGGCCTGGCGGGGTGAGTCACCGGTCGAGCCGACGCCACGGCAGTTCTCCCTCCTGGAGTTCCTGACGCGCCGTCCCCGTCCCGTACCGACCGGTGGGTAGGGCGGTGGCACGGGACGGGGACGGTAACCATCCCGGCTACATCCTCGTCTGCCGGCCAGCCGCCAAGGCTGGATGGTCACCATCCAGCAAGCCGACCCCACAGAACCGAGGACACCTCAGCGCCGGACACGCCGAGGCGGTTCAGACATTTTTCCGGGAGATTCCTTGCGCCTTGGCACTATAGCAGGGCCGCGCAGAGATTACGCTACGTTGTGATTGGTGATGTTTTGTAGACG
>NZ_CDWWXB010000080.1:0-7244 GCF_977971855.1 Frankia sp. CoWAU3
GACAGGGCTAGCGGAACACCCCGATCGCGCAGACCCGACGGCGGCCGTCGGCCTCCCGGCAAAGGTGAACGGCGGTGTGGAGCGCTGCCGCGATATGGCTGTGGACCGCGGGGCGGGACAGCCCGGCGAGGGCTGCGAGAGCCTCCAGGCGGGTGGGCAGCGCACTGGTGTCGTTGGCGTGCACGGTGCTCAGCCCGCCCTCGTGACCGGTGTTGAGGGCGACGAGGAGATCGAGCACCTCGGGGCCGCGGACCTCGCCGAGCACCAGCCGATCCGGGCGCATGCGCAGCGCCTGGCGGACCAGATCACGCTGGGTAACCTTGCCGGCGCCCTCGATGTTCGGCGGGCGGGCCTCGAGCCGCACCATCCCCGGACGGTCCATGACGAGCTCGGCGGTGTCCTTCACCAGCACGATCCGTTCGTCGGGGCGCACCGCTCCCAGTAGCGCGGCAAGCAGTGTGCTCTTGCCCGAGCCGGTGCCCCCGGTCACCACGATCGCAAGTCGGGCGCTCAGGACCGCGTGCAGCACGGCCGCCACCGCCGGGCTCATTGTTCCGGCGAGCACGAGTTCGTCGAAGGTGAAGGGGCGACGCCGGGTCCGTCGCAGCGACAGGCACGTACCCTGCACCGCGATCGGTGCCAGAACCGCGTGCAACCGGGTTCCGTCGCGCAGTTGCACGTCGGCGAAGGGCATCGCGGCGTCCAGGAGCCGCCCGGCTGTCGCGGCGAGACGAACGGCCAGGCGCCGCACCGCTTCCTCGTCCGCGAACGCGACCGAGGTACGGATGAGCCGGCCCCGGCGTTCCACCCAGACCTCGCCGGGCCCGTTGACCAGGACATCGGTGACGTGCGGATCAGCGAGGAGGGGATCCAGCGGGCCGGCTCCGGGCGGCTCCGCGGGTGCGGCCACCGGTTCCGGTGGTTCGAGCGGTTCTGACGGTTCGAGCGGTTCCGATGGGATTGCGGACGGCGGTGAAGATCGTGTGGAGACCGCGGGCCTCGCGGCCGCTCGGGCAGCCGGTGAGGCCGCGTGACCTGTGGCGGGGAATGGGGACCTGCGTCGCTCGCCGAGCCCGGTCATGACCAGGCCTCCGGATCGGGCCACACCCGTGGCCCGAGAACGCCGAGGCGGGTCAGCAGCTCCTCGCTGAGGCGATCGATGGTGTTCCTGTCGGCTGAGCCGCCGTAGCGGTCGCGAGTGGGAACCGAACGGTTCCGTCGGCTGCTGATCACCCCGGCCAGTGGCACGCCGAGCATCGTGGCGATTGCCTCCGGGGTGAGGCGGTCGGACGGGTGCAGCCGGACGACGGCGCGCACATCGGCGGACCGGCGGATGGCGGCCGAGCAGACACGTTCGGCCGCCACGATCGACGGCAGGTCCGCGGGCGTGACGATCAGCACCGTCTGGCAGGTCCGCAGGGCCACGGTGGTGCCCGCGTCGACTGCGGTGGCCGCCGGATTCCCTCGGCTGGGGAGATCCAGGATCACCAGGTCGGACGTGCAACGAGCGGTCGCGAGCAGGGTGGCCATCGTCGCCGGGGGAACGCCTGGGCTGACGGCGGGATCCCAGGACACCACGGAGAGGTCACCCCGGCGGGGCAGCCGGTCGGAGCAGGCGATCGGCCCGACCGGGCCGTTCCCGTCCATCTGGTCGTGCTGGTCGTGGCGCGTGGGAAACAGCGGCGCCAGGCTGGAGGTCTCCCCGCCAGGGAAGGCACCGGACATGGACGGCACGAGGCGGGCGAAGGCGGGGGCGAGCCCGCCACCGTGCGGATCCGCGTCGATCAGCATCGTGCGCAGGTCGTGCCTCAGCCCGGCCAGGGCCAGCGAGACGGCCAAGGTGGAGGCTCCCGTCCCGCCGCGGCCGCCGATGATGCCCAGTGTCACCGAACGATGCCGATCGAGGCCGTCGAGATCGCTGAGGAGGTCGACCAGCCAGGGCTCGGCTTCGGGAAGGAAGATCACGTGATCGGCGCCGATGCGCACGGAGGCGTCCCACACCCGGCCGTCGTCGACGTGTCCTCCGACCAGGACTACATGCCGTCGATCGGGCAGCGTGGCCGCGATGCATGGCTCGACCTCGTCCATTCCGACGATGACCAGGGGAGCCGACGTCCAGTTGCGGCGCACCGCGCTCATCTCGGTGGCGACCGTCATCGACACACCGGCGGCCGCCGCAAGCCGCAACAGATCGTCGAGTAGGTCGGGAATGGCGGTGACGATGAGCGGGCGTACGACCGGACCGTGGTTCTCCGCGGCGGTCAGCAGGGGCGGAGCAGGGGACATGGCGGCCTCGTTCCCATCGGGGTCGGGGAAGACGTGGTCTCACCATGCGCCGGGACAGGCCCTGTGGATGACCGCCCTCCACAGGGCCTGAAGATGTTCTGATGGAGGTTTCGACCGGCCGAGACCTGCCGAGGCCGCAGGCCGGGAACGCGTGGCTGCCGCCCACGTGGCAGGAGGGGCGGCGGCCCACGCAGGGGTCCGCGCCGAGTGGTTCATACGGGCAGGTTCGTTGTGGTCCATCCCTGCAGCGGATCCGTCAGGTGCGTCAATCGCGCCGTAAGTGTGGATCAGGTTCGGGCGAGCGCCTCGCAGACGGCGAGGGACTCCCGCGCGGCGAGTTCCAGGGCCTTCGCGCAGTGCCGTACCCAGATGGCCACGCCGTCGGCGCCGCCACCGACATAGGCCGCGGCGGCCTCGCGGTACCCGGCGTGGGCCTCCCCGGCGTGGGCGTCCCCCGCGCGGTCCACCCGCAGGATGCTCGCCGGGTTCTGTCCCATCTCGAGATGTCCCACGTCGGTCGCCGTGAGTGCCTTGGGATCGAGGCCCCGGCCGATCAGGACCAGACGGGCGGCGGCCCGGGCGATGACCCCGTCGAGGGCGCCGAACGGTCGTAGGGCCAGCAGCTCCCCGTGCACCACGGCGGCCACCACGATCGCCGGCGCGCTCGTGGGCGCGACGAGGAGTCCGGTCAGGCCATCCAGCCGAACCGAGGTCTCCACCGAGTGGGGAGGCGGGCCCAACCGCAACGGGTCGAGAATCTCCCGGGTGCCGGCATCGGCCCGCGGACGACCGAGCTCGTCGCCCGGGACGAAACCCCGGCCCAGCAGCACGTGCATGCGGGCCAGGGCCTGTCGCGGTGCCCGCTCCCAGGCCGGAACCAGGATGCCCAGTTCGGCGTAGAGCCGAACCGTGCCGAGGACGACAGGTAACGGATGGCCGGATCCGGTCATGGCGGCGTCGTTCCGTGTACCGCGGTCGGTGACCGCTCCGGCCTTCGACGCGTCCGTTTCCTCCGGGCCGGGGAGCACGCCTTCGGGCCCGGACCGGGCCAGGTGCGCCCGCAACTCGTCCAGGCTGATCTCGTATCCCTCGAGGGCGGCGCAGGCGCGGGCGGCCCGCAACGATGCCTCCGCGGTCACCTCGGCGCTCTGGCGGCGCAGAACGCGGTGGCGCAGAAGCGTGTCCACCGCGGATCGGGCGCTGTCCGCGGCTTCACGCACCCCGGGCAGAGCGGCAACACGGGCGAGTGGATCGGCGGCGAGGATTGTTCCAGACGGGCGGAGACTCACAGCTCGCACGCTACCCGTCCGCGCCATGCGTGCTGGGCCGTGCGTGCTGGGCCGTGCGGGGTCGGACCGTCCAGGCCAGGCGGGCCGGGCCAAGCGAGAAGACGGTGAGACCCGTAGGAGGAGTCACAGGTCTGAGCCGCGTCGTTGGGCCCCCAGGCGGCTCCGCGCGGGGGAGACTGCGTAGCGGGACCGGGGCGGCGGACCGCGTCACGACAGGGGGGACGGTCGGCCGGGAGGGTACTTGACGGTATGGACCGGAGGGGCCCGGGGCGGATGGCCTCCGGTGGGGCCTCCGGTCCGCCGCCGGTTCGGACCCTGTCGGATCAGGGTGCCTGTCGGATCAGGGTGGTAGCGCGAACTGTCCCGCCGTCCAGCACGGGCGGGTCGCAGCCAGAGGGAGGACCAGAAGTGTCGATCGCAGCCGGGAAGGCTCGGGACGGCCGTGAGCCGACGCTGGGTGAGCTGGTGGCCCTGGCCACTCGCGATGTCTCGTTGTTGGTTCGTCAGGAGATCAACCTGGCCAAGGCCGAGCTTGCCCAGCAGGCGGTGTCGGCTGCGCTCGGAATCGGTTTTCTGGCGGTGGCGGCAGGCCTCGGGTTCTGCGCTCTGATCGCCGTCACGATCTTTCTGGGAGAGCTGTTCACCTGGGCCGGCATCGAGCGTTTCTGGTCCTATCTGCTGACGGCCGGTCTCTACCTCGTCGTCGCGGGGCTGCTGGCCCTGTTCGCGATGGCGCGGTTGCGCAAGCTCTCCCCGCCCGAGCGGACCATCCAGACCGTGCGCGACGACATCACCTGGCTACGTAATCCGACGACCGCCCCAGCCAGGTCGGCGGGTCCGGTCGGACCGGGAGACGCGGTCGGGTCGGCGGGTGCGGCCGCCCACCCGGGTCAGCGCGGGCACTGACGTCCTGTTCGGTGTCCGCCGGTACCCAAGCCTGCAGGCGCGGTCGGCACAGGGTCTGGCGAGGGAGCCGGCGGCGGACGTTCGAGGGCCGGCGGCGGACCTCACGACCGGCTCGTCACGAGCACCGCCGGTCCGGGGCCGGGGGCTGGTCTGCCATCCTGGCAGGCGATGGAGGACACCGTTCCCGAGCCCGCCACCGTCCTGGTCGACGGGCCGTGGCGGCACCGTGACGTGTCTGCCAACGGTACCCGGCTGCACGTGGCGGAGTTGGGGAGCGGCCCGCTCGTCCTGCTGCTGCATGGCTTCCCGCAGTTCTGGTGGGCCTGGCGTCACCAACTCACCGTGCTGGCGGCGGCGGGCTACCGCGTCGTCGCGCCGGACCTGCGCGGCTACGGAGCGAGTGACAAGCCGCCTCGGGGCTATGACGCCTTCACCCTCTCCGATGACGTGGCCGGTCTGGTCAGAGCATTGGGGGAACCGGACGCCGCGGTCGTGGGCCACGACTGGGGTGGGCTGCTTGGCTGGACCACTGCGGTCCGTCATCCGATGGTGGTGCGTCGACTCGCGATCCTGGCCATGCCCCATCCGCTGCGGCTGCGGCACCAGATCGCGGCGGATCCTCGTGGTCAGGGTGTCGCCAGCCGGTACATGCTCGGTTTTCAGCTGCCGTGGCGGCCCGAACGGGTCCTGGTGGCCGAGGACGCCGCCCACGTCGCAACGCTGCTACGCGGCTGGGGAGGACCGGGGTATCCGGATGCCGAGGCCGAGCGGCGATATCGATCGGCGATGCGCGTTCCCGGGGTGGCGCACAGCTCCCTGGAGTACCACCGGTGGATCTTCCGGTCGTTATTCCGGCCTGATGGGGCGCGTTTCGGTAGTGTCCTCCGTCGGTCGCTGCGGATGGAGACCCTGCAGATACACGGGGAAATGGACCGTTGTTTCCTGCCGTCCACCGCCCAGGGCTCCGGGCGTTACGTCAGCGGTCCCTACACCTGGCGTCTGCTCGGTGAGATCGGGCACTTCCCGCATGAGGAGGCCCCCGACCTCGTCAACGCCGAACTGCTCGGCTGGCTTCGTCCCTGAGCGTCGCCCGGCCACCGGTGCGGGAGTACGGGAGGTCAGTCGCACCCCTGCGTGCTCACCTCCGCCGTGGCGATTACCCCGGCGGCGGCAGGCCTGGCCACTTCGGCGGCGCTCAGGGCGTAACCGGTGTCGCTGTCGTTGACGGCCGCGGCGAACACGACGCCCAGGACGTCTCCGCTTTCGGACAACAGGGGTCCACCGGAGTTTCCCGGCAGCACCCGTCCACGGACCGCGTAGATGTCGCGCAGGACGAGGCCGTGCGAGTAGATGTCCGGGGCCTGGGCGGTCTGATGGTCGCGGACACGCGCCGCCACAGTGGTGTATGGCCCGTCCTGGGGATAACCGGCGATCACCGCGGCGTCTTCGGCCGCGGCCGGTGGGTTTGTCCGGAACCGCAGCGGCGGCCGTTGCAGGTCCGGCACGCGGAGCACGGCGACGTCCCGGTCGGGGTCGAACAGGACGACCTCGGCCGGCAGGGTGCGCGAGGCCAGCACGACCACCGGACGGTGCACTCCGGCTACGACGTGCGCGTTGGTCATCACGCGCTGCGGGGCGATGACGAATCCGGATCCCTCGACCCGTTTGTCGCAGGAGCTGGCGACGCCACGGATTTTCACGATGCTCGCCGCCGCGTTGCGGACCCCGGCCGTCCGGGTGGAAGCGGGATCGGGCGGATCGGCAGCGACGATGCGCCCGCCGCCCAGCCCGGCGAAGACCTCGGGGAAGCCGTTGTCGTCAGCCAGTTGGCGCAGGTCGGCGAATGCACTGCGGACCTCGTTGGGCATCCCGGCGTCCACGGTGGCGAGGATCCGCGATTCCCGGACCGAGTGGGCGAGGGACTCGAAGGGCGATCGATCGACGGCCGTCGCCAGCAGCCAGGCGACAAGAACCACCGATAAGCCGGAGAGCACCGCACCCGCGGCGGCATCGACGGCCCTGCCGGGGCGCCAGGTCACCCGGTCCCGGCTGGCGACCCCGATCGCGGTGCCCGCGACCTGCCCGACCAGGGCGAGACCGAGCACGGCCAGGAGACCGACCATGGCGCCGTGGCTCTCCTGGCCGATCAGTTCGGCGAAGGGCTTCGCGACCTTGGCACCGAGCACACCACCGCCGAGGAAGCCGACGAACGACAGCGCGCCCACCAGGAAGCCCTGCCGGTACCCGGAGATCGCGAAGAGTACGACGAGCAGGAGAAGAACGATGTCCAGGACGTTGAGCACGGCGGGCGTCGGTTCGACTCAGAGGATCTTCAGTGTGGCTGTCATGTTGGGATGCAGAGTGCAGACCACCGGGTAGCTACCCGGTTTCGTCACGGAGAAGGTGATGCTCTGTGACTCTCCCGCGGAGACGATGCGCGTGTGTGCCTCGGGAATCCGCGGAATGACGAAGTTGTGCGGCGGGGACTGCGGCGCGACCGAGAAGTCGACGCGGATCCGCCCCGGCCTGGCCACCAGTTCCATCGCGGAGAAGTGCAGGTTCGGCAGGCCCGTGACGGCGAAGATCTGCAGGCCGCCCGCTCCCTCGGTGGGAGTGAGGGAGGGCCCCGTCGACGTGCCGTCCTTGCCCGAGCCTCCGCAACCCGCGGCGCCCAGGAACAGACCGAGTGCCAGTCCGAGAGCTACCGTGAGCCGGCCCAGCCGGGTTGTCCGCCTGGTCCAGCCCGTCCGGTCCATCCAGGTC
>NZ_CDWWXB010000080.1:7404-10584 GCF_977971855.1 Frankia sp. CoWAU3
GTGACCGCCCCTGCCGGGAGGAGTGGATGGACGGTCGCGGTCCCGCATGGTCACGGTCCGCGGTGCTGGTCATCAGCTGTGCCTCTCGTCGCAGGGCGATGCCGGTGCCGCCGGCGGGCTGGACCTGTCCAGTGGACCGGACTGTAGCGGTGGGTGGGGCAGTGCCGGTGGGCTGGTTGTCTGTGCGGGCACGACCGGGGTCCCGCTGGTCGTGGCCCGCGCGACCGGGCAGTCGATGAGCTCGGTGTCGTTCCACGGCAGTTCCCACTCGCCGAGACGGAGAAGAACATCGAGGATGCCCGCGGTGAAGCCCCACACCAGCATGCCGCGGACCCGGAAGGCGGGTCCGGCGAGGCCGGTGCGGTGGCGCAGCATGACCCGGTTGGCCGGGTCGGCCAGCTCCGCGAGTGGCACCCGGGTGACCGACGACGTCTCGGCGGGATCGACGGGTACGACCGCGCACGGAGTATGCCACCAGCCGATCACCGGGGTCACGAGATAACGACTGGCGTGCAGGTAGAGCGGGGATGCGACGGCGAGCACCTCGACCCCCGCGGGGTCGAGGTGCTACCTCCTCCTCGGCTTCGCGTAGCGCCGTGTGCACCCGCGACTCGTCCGTCGCGTCGGTGGCGCCACCGGGGAATGCGGGCTGGCTGGCATGGCTGCGCAGCTCGGCCGCCCGTTCGAGCAGGAGGATGTCCGGCCCCTCCGGGCCATCATCGCCGAACAGGATGAGTACGGCGGTCGGTCGAGCATCCGCGCCCGCATGACCCGGATGGGTCCGGCTGGTCACGAGGGCCTGCCCGGCCTTCTCCGCCAGAGCGCGCAGCCAGGCCGGGGGCGGGGGGACGGTGGTCCCGTCAGTGTCGAAGGCGCCGTCGGCGTTGGCTGGCAGCTCGGTCATCGCAGGGTTTCGACGTCGCTGCGTGTTCCCCGGACCAGCCGGGCCGCCTCGGCAGGCTCGGTGGGGCCGAGCCCGAAGGACGGGCACAGCCGGGCCAGCCCGCAGGCGCCGCAGGCCGGGCGGCGCGAGTGACAGATCCGTCGCCCATGAAAGATCATGCGATCGGAAGCGATGGTCCAGTCCCGCTGTTCGATGAGCGCCGCCAGGTCCGACTCGACCTTGACGGGGTCGGTCTGAGTGGTCAGCCCAAAGCGGCGGGACAGCCGCCCGACGTGGGTGTCGACGGTGATTCCGGGAACGTCGAACGCATGCCCGAGCACGACGTTCGCCGTCTTGCGACCGACGCCCGGCAAGGTCACCAGGGCCGCCAGCGACCGTGGAACCTCACCGTCGAAGCGTTCGGTCAGGGCCGCGCCGATGCCGATCAGCGAGTTCGCCTTGGCACGGAAGAACCCGGTCGGCCGCAGCATGTCCTCGAGTTCGGCGCGCTCCGCGCCCGCATAGTCAGCTGCGGTCCGATAACGGGCGAACACTCCGGGAGTGACCTCGTTGACCTTCTTGTCGGTGCACTGGGCCGACAAGACGGTGGCAACCAGCAGTTCGAGAGCGTTGTCGAAGTGCAACGCGATGCGGGCGTCGGGATGGATATCGCCCAGCAGACGCACTATCCGGCGAGCCCGCCGGGTCTTCGTGAGCGGGGTCTCGGCCGCGGCGTCGACGGTTGCGGGCATGTCTGGCAGCGTATCTGCCGGTCGATCCGCCCGTCCGGCGCCGCTGCCGGGTGGTCCGAACGGGCCCCGGCCAGGTGGCCAATGCGCGACACACCCACCCCCGGTCGCATGCGATGGTCGCCGGTCGGCCACCATGGAGAGGTCATGTTTGTCATTGCCGCGGTCACCTTTCCCCTGCTGCTTCTCGGCCTTCTGCTGGCGATGGAACGGGTGGAACGTCCGTTGAATGCCGCTGACACCGGTAAGGGCCTCGAGGGCTTCCTCGACAACGCCCGGCCGGACGAGGTCAGCACCTTCGTCAATCAGGGCCTCCCCGCCGCGTTGGAGCGCTACCGGCGGCGCCTGCGCCGACCGCCGCCGGGCAAGCATCGAGCCGCCTGACCGCGCGGGGCTGGGCTGTGCCGATCGGCCCGTCGGGTCCAGGCCGGGCCGTGCCGATCGGCCCGTCGGAGCCCTGTCGATCGGCCTGTCGGAGCCATCTGGGGGTCCCTGGCCGTGCTCTCTGCCGATAGTCCTGGCATGCTCAGGACTGTGGAGGATCTGCTTGCCCGTGTACCACTGTTCGTAGGGCTGTCCGAGCAGGACCGAATGGCCCTCTCCGACCATCTTGATCGGCAGGATGTCACCCGTGGGGACGTGCTGTTCCGTGAAGGAGATGTCGGGGACCGGGTCTTCATCGTCCTGTCCGGAAAGGTGAAGATAGGACGTCAGTCGGCCGACGGCCGGGAAAACCTGCTGTCCGTGATGGGTCCCGGAGACTTGTTCGGGGAGCTGTCGTTGTTCGACCCCGGCCCACGCACGGCTACCGCTACGGCAGTCACGGATGCATCGTTGCTGTTGCTGGAACATACCGCGTTGCGTCCCTGGCTGCGATCACGCCCGGAGGCGGGCGCGATGCTCCTGCGGGAGCTGGCCCGCCGGTTGCGGCGTACCAACGACAACGTTGCCGACATGGTGTTCACGGATGTGCCGGGGCGAGTGGCGAAAGCCCTCCTCGACTTGGCGGAACGCTTCGGTGAGCCGGCACAGCCCGGCAACGAGGCCGCCGGTGTCCGTGTCGAGCACGGGCTCACGCAGGAGGAACTGGCCCAGCTGGTGGGCGCGTCCCGGGAGACGGTGAACAAGGCGCTCGCCGACTTCGCCACCCGGGGCTGGCTGCGCCTGGACTCCCGTGCGGTCGTGCTGCTCGATCGCGAACGCCTTTCCCGCCGCGCACGCTGAGACCGGCGACCGGCGACCGGCGACCGGCGACCGGCGAAAGGCTCGAGGTCCCGCCGGGGCCTCGAGCGCCGGTTGACGCGCGCAAGGCCCGGCCACGGGAGGTGACCGCTCCAGCGGTTCATCCGGCCGTCCCGGCCAGGCCCGCGGGGGTGATGGTCGCGCCGTCGGCGGCCCCGCTGACCGGCAGTCTCGCCAGCAGCCTGCGGGTCTGCGGCGCCTCGCTGACAGCCCCCGTGGCGGTCGCGGCCGCCAGCGCCCGCAGATAGGCGGCACGACCGCCTTCCAGATCGCCGTTGGCCACCAGCGCGGTGCCGAGCGCGCGGT
>NZ_CDWWXB010000080.1:10848-11713 GCF_977971855.1 Frankia sp. CoWAU3
ACCGCGCGCCGGGCCACGGTGAGAGCCTGGGTGGGCTGCCCGGCATCCAACAGGATGCCGGCGAGATGGGCGTACGCCTGCCGGCGGGGGAACATCAGGGTTGCCGGTTCGCTTGCCGACAACGCCTCCCGCAACAGCTCGGTCGCCTCATCGAGCCGCCCGCGGGCCCGGGCGATCTGCGCGACCAGTACCTTTGCCCCGAGCTGGGCATGCGGGCGCAGCTCCAGCTGCGCGAGGTCCGCCTGCGCGATCTCGGCGGCCTGCCCAGCCTTGTCCACTTCGCCGGCGTCGAGCCAGGTCAGCCCGAGCAGCACCCGGGCCAGCGCGCCGACGACGACGTGTCCGCGGGCGGCCGCCTCGGCACACGCCTGTTCCAGGTACTCCGCCCCGCGGGCCGATTCGCCGGTGCCACGGGCCGCCAGCCCACGGGCGACCAGGGTCAGCATTGTTCCCCACGCGTCGCCGATGCTGGTGAACAGCTCAGCGGCCCGCTCCGCGTGGGCCTCGGCGGTGGCGATGTCGCCCAGCTCGGCGGCCGCTATCGCGTCGATGGTGAGGCAGACGGCCATCCCCCACTGCTCGCCCACGGAACTGGCTAGCTCGATCAGTTCGCGGGTGAGTTTGCGGGCCCGGGTGAGCTGCCCGGACAGCAGCAGCACCAGCGCCTCCGTGCCCCGGCACCAGCCGAGGCCGCCGGTGTCCTCGAGCCGGTCGAACACCGCGGACGCCTCGCGCAGCGTCCGCTCGGCGCGGGGATAGTCCCCCCGGGTGGTGGCGCTCCAGGCCAGGTGCTGCAACGCCCAACCGACCCCGCGGGGGTCGTCGACCTGGCGGGCGATCGCGAGGGCCTCGCGGTAGCGTTCCT
>NZ_CDWWXB010000080.1:12266-14939 GCF_977971855.1 Frankia sp. CoWAU3
CCTCCGCACGGTCGTCACCGGCCTGTTGGGCCGATTTCAGGGCGGTGAGCAGGCACTGCGCCGCCTCCTCGGCGCGTCCCTGCTTCTGGCGCAGCTCGCCGAGCACGGAGAAGGCGGCGGCCCGTCGGACGGGTGCGTCGGTGCGTAGCGCGGGGCGTAGCGTGCGTTCGGCCTCATCGAGCTGGCGCAGCGCGACCAGGGCCTCGGCGTGCAGCACCCGCACGACGTTGTCCTCGTTCGTGTCGATGATGCCGCGGCCCAGACGGCGCGCGTTGGCCAGCAGGTCGGCGGCGGCTCGATGATCGTCTCGGGCTAGCGCCTCGCGCGCCAGCCGGACATGTGCATGGAACCCGGACATTCGGGACGACCAGGCCGGATCGGTGGCGGGAAGGTTCATCGATGCGGCCAGGTCATAGGCCCGCAGGGCGTGGTTCGCAACGAAGGTGGAGACGGCCCGCGAGCTGCCGACCATCGCTGTCACCCCCCAGCGCGCCGCCGTGGCATGCCGACGGGCCCGCTCGACCTTGGGTAGCCCGGCGTAGGCGGCGTCGCGGGCCATGGGATGGACGAACCGCCACCTCGTCTCCGTCGCCCGGGGCGGCCGGACGAGCTGGCGCTCGGTCAGTACCCGCAGCGCGCGGGTGACCTCCTCGGCGGGCCGTTCGTCGACCACCGGCAGCGCCTCGGCGGGAAACCGCGGGCCGAGCACCGCCGCCGCGCGCAGTACCGCCTTGGCCACCGGGTCGAGATCGTCGATGCGGGCGGCCAACACCGACTGCACCCCGGCGGGAAGAGTCGCCTCCGTCAGGGAGCCCTCGAGGACCCAGCCCGGCCACTCCCCATTGGTCGTCTCGGCCGACTGGTGCAGCATTCCGCGGTCGATCAGCAGGTTGAGCAGCTCCACCAGGAAGAAGGGATTGCCATGCACCCGGGAGAGCAGATCGGCCCGGCCGCGGGGCTCCAGCTGCACCCCGCCGAGATGATCCTGCAACAGGCGGCTGGAGGCCTCGAGGCTCAGCGGTTGCAGGGCGATGCGATGGATGTGGGGCAGTTCGGCGAGTCGTGGACCCGTCCGGTCCAGCAGCACAAGCAGAATCGGCCCGGACAACGCCGAGGCCAGCCGGCTCATCGCGTCGCTGAGCTGGCTGGTCGCCCATTCCAGATCGTCGATCATGACCAGGATGGGCCCGGAGGACGCGAGCGCGCCGAGGAGCAGGGCGACCGCGTCCACCGTCGCGTCGACGGACCGCTGCTCGGCCTCCGCGATGTGCGAGGCCCGGGCTGCCGGATCCCCCGGAGCCGCCGCGGTGGCGACGGCGGGCCGCCGGTCGAGGGGAACGCCGAGCAGCAGCAGCAGCCGGTCGGCGATGCCGGGTGGCAGCCGGGCACCGCTGTGCGGATGCGCCAGCCCCGCCACAGTTCGCCGGACGCGGTTGGCCACCCGGTCGAGGGAGTCACCGTCGGTCACCCCGCACGCGTTGCGAACGACGTCGACCAGGGGCGCCAGCCCGCGGCCGTCACCGTGCCGGACCGTCCGTCCCCAGAGCACCGTCGTGCCGGGGGTCCGCTCCGCCCGACAGGCGAGCTCGATGGCCAAGCGGGTCTTGCCGATCCCGGCCTCCCCGGTGATCAGTGCCACCTCGGGTGACTGGTTGGCGACGACCAGGTCGAACAGATCGGTCAGCGAGGCGAGCTCGGCGTCCCGGCCGAGGAACATGGCGTCGTCGGCGAGTCCGGGGCGGGCGACGTTCGACGGGCGCAGGCTCACCAGCTCATAGGCTGGGACGGGCTCCCGCTTGCCCTTGAGGACCAGGTCGGGCAGCTCTCGCCAGGTGGCCACGGACCGGGTGGCGAGCGCGGTCTCCCGACCGGCGTAGACGGTGCCGATCGTGGCGGCGGCCGACAACCGGGCGGCGGTGTTCACGGTATCGCCGATCACGGTGTAGGAGAGCGCGGCCTGCACCCCCGCGAGGACCTCGCCGGTGTTGACGCCCACCCGCAGGCCGAGCCGGCCGTCATCGTCACCCCCCGTGGAGGTGAGCACCAGCCGACGAACGGTCTCCTGCATCGCGGCGGCGGCCCGAACGGCACGTTCAGGGTCGTCCTCATGGGCGGTGGGAGCCCCGAAGACGGCCATGATGCCGTCACCGGTAAGGTTGTCGACGCGGCCGCCAACCTCGTCGATCTCGTGGGCGAGGGCGGCGAGGACCCGATCGGTCATCTCCCCGACGCGTTCCGGATCGCGATCCTCCGCCCAGGCGGTGAAGTCGGACAGATCACCGAACAGAACGGTGACGACCCGGCGCTCGGAAGCATCCACCGCGGGACTCTCGACCGAGGTGAACTCCAAGCCGCAGTGGTAGCAGAATCGTCCGCCCGGAACGGCCGCCGAGCTGCACCGGGGGCACCGTAGCGGGCCCGTGTGCGGAGCTGTGATCACCATGCCTGGGGCCTCCCGTCCGGGTGGCCGGTGGGTAGGGGGCCGAACCGGTTGCCCGGTTTTCGGCTGGTCGAAATCGTCATCCTGCGCACGGGCGGTTCCCTCCGTGCCAGAGTTTAGTGGCCTGGGTCTCCTTCCTCGAATCCCGTCTTGTCGGATGACCGACCGCAGCCACGTCGATGCTGCTGCGATACCGCTGCGTGATATCGGCCCGGTATCTCTTCTTGTCGTTT
>NZ_CDWWXB010000081.1:0-912 GCF_977971855.1 Frankia sp. CoWAU3
CCGGCTCGCCGAGATCTTCGGCCTCGCGAGGTGGGCACCCCGGACTTAGGTAATACACATCCGGAAGATCAACTTTGGTCATGGGCTGCGAAAACTCCAACCAAGATCGAACTATCTAGGAAACTCCCGCTAGAGCCGGCCGAGGGATTTCAGGGTGAGGTAGGTGTCGGTGACGGCCGCCGCGTAGCCGCTCGGCGGTGCGTCCACCACCTCGACCCCGCGGCGGCGCAGCGTCTCGGTGAGCTCCCGTCGCCGCAGCAGAGTCTGTTCGGCAGCCGCGGCCGCGTACACCTCACGGACGTCACCTCGGCCGGTCGTCATCTCGTCCACGCGCGGGTCGCGCAGCGCCGCGACCACGACAGTGTGCCGCGCGGCCAGCGTCGGCAGAGCCGGGAGCAGCCCCTCCTCGATCACCGCCGGTACCAGGTCGGTGAACAGGACGACCAGGGACCGCCGCGAAGTCCCGCGCAGCACCGTCGACACGATTCCGCCATGATCGGCCTCGATCAGGGCCGGTTCCAGGGTGGCCATCGCGTCGCTCATCCGGGCGAGCAACCCGTGATCGTGCCCGCCTGGCAGGGTGATCCGAGGAACGCTGTCGTGCGCCACGAGACCCACCTGGTCACCCGCGCGTAGCGCCACCGCGGTGAGCAGCAGCGCGGCGTCGAGCGCGTGGTCCAGGCGGGGGGTATCGCCGATTCGCCCGGCCGAGGTCCGACCCGTGTCGAGTACGCAGACGACCCTGCGGTCACGCTCCGGTCGGAAGGTACGGACGACGACGGTCCCGCGCCGGGCGGTACCCCGCCAGTCGATCAGCCGAACGTCGTCGCCGATCACATAGTCCCGCAGGCTGTCGAACTCGCAGCCGGCGCCCGCGCCGCGGATGGCGACCTCGCCCTCGACCTCCCGCAG
>NZ_CDWWXB010000081.1:1226-6379 GCF_977971855.1 Frankia sp. CoWAU3
CGAGGCCGAGTGGCCCCAGCGAACGGACCGTGATGCGGAACGGCTCCCGGTCGCCGCGCCGGGTCGGATGCAGCGTCGTCTCCAGGAAGCGCCGCTCCCCCGCCGGAACGGTGACCCGGTGCTCCCGCGGCCGGGACCCCGAGGACGGCGGCCAGGCGTCGCGGATGTGGGCACGCACCGTGCGGGTGCCGCCGTTCGTGACGCCGAGCACCAGCGGAACGGGCTGACCCAGCCGCCCGGCGGTCGGTCCGGAGCGGCTGAACTCCAGCGTGCGGACCCCACCCGCCAGGGCGAGGTCGAGGGCGACCAAGCCCACCACCACCAGGTCGACCAGCACGAGGGTCAGGCCCGGGGCAGGGGACAGGACGACGACCAGCGCCCCGAACAGGGCCAGTGCGACGGTACGGCCGGTGATCGCCACCGTTTCCGCCTACCGGGGCACCGGAACGGTGGCGAGTACCTGTTCGAGCACGACGTCGGCCGTCATGCCGTCCAGTTCGGTCTCCGGACGGAGGCTGATCCGGTGCCGCAGGGTCGCCCGGGCCAGCGCCTTGGCATCGTCGGGGGTCGCATAGCCGCGTCCCGACAGCCACGCCCAGGCCCGGGCCGTCGCCAGCAGCGCGGTGGCGCCGCGGGGGGACACCCCGAGCTGTACCGACGGTGCCGCGCGGGTCGCCCGGGCCAGATCGACGATGTAGGCCAGCACCTCCGGGTGGACTGCGACGGTGAGCACCGCGGCGCGGGCCGCCGCGAGGTCCGCTGGCCCCGCGACCGGGTGGACCCCCGCGGCGGGCAGGTCGGAGGGGTCGAACCCGTCCGCATGGTGGGCGAGGACACGGACCTCGTCGTCGCGGGGTGGCAGTGGCAGCGTCACCTTCACCAGGAAGCGGTCGAGTTGCGCCTCGGGAAGCGGATAGGTGCCCTCATGTTCGATCGGGTTCTGGGTGGCGAGGACTGCGAAGGGGGCCGGCAGCGGCCGCGGGACGCCCGCCACACTGACCTGACGCTCCTCCATCACCTCCAGCAGGGCGGCCTGCGTCTTCGGCGGAGTCCGGTTGATCTCGTCGGCCAGCAGGAGGTTGGTGAAGACCGGGCCCTCCCGGAAGGTGAACTCGGAACTGCGGTTGTCGTACACCAGCGAGCCGGTGACGTCGCCGGGCATGAGGTCCGGGGTGAACTGCAGGCGCTTGGTGTCCAGTGCCAACGCGGTCGCGAGCGTGCGGACCAGCAGCGTCTTCGCGATGCCGGGCACCCCCTCGAGCAGTGCGTGTCCCCGGCACAGCAGGGCGATGACGAGCCCGCTGACCGCCGCGTCCTGACCGATCACCGCCTTGGCCACCTCACCGCGCAGCGCGATCAGGGCCCGGCGGGCCGTCTGCGTGTCCGGTGGTGCCGGCTGCTCTCCCGGACCCGGCGCCGCGGCGGACGACGATGCGGTCGAGGGCGGGGGGCTGTCGTCGGCGCGTCGATGCGTGGGGATGTCACCGTATGCCTACCTGTCGATCGAGCTCGTCGAGCGCGTGGGCCAGCGCCAGCAGCGCCGCGTCCTGCGTATCGCGTCGAGGGGCGCCGGCGCCGGCCCGGGGAACGCCCGCCGCGGCGGTCCGCTCGGATCCGCCGTCGGCGATACCGTCCGGTTCCGCCGGATGCCGCCCGCTGTCCGTTCTCGGCCGGGTAACGGCCTGACTGGTACCAGTCCCTGGCCCGCCCGAGGTGACCGGGCGGTCCGGCGGTCTGCGGCGGCATGCCCGAACCGTACAGGAGCGATCCGATCTCCGAGGGTGACCGTCCCGTCTGCTCGCTGGCAGTGGTCACCAGAGCGACGGGATCGGGGCTCAGGGAACCGGCAGGGGTCCAGGTCAGGGGCAGGCCCATCCGTTCGGCCAGCCGGACGCGCGTCCCGGCCCGCAGCGCGTCGGCGGTCCTGTCCCGGGCGTGTGCCGCCGCGTACAGCCGCCCGCGTCCCTCGACCGTCTCGGCCGCCCGGACGACCACCGGAAGGGGCTCCGGCACCGGCGGCCCGAGCCGCCGGCCACGCCACAGCGCCAGCAGCGCCAGGACGACGACGATGTGCAGAAAGGTCCACCAGAAGGCGGACGGCAGCAGATCCATCATGCTTTTCGTGCCGACCCCGCCGGCCCCACCCGCGTTGGGTGTGATCCAGGACAGTACGGGTTGCCGGGCGAGCAGGCCGAGGGCCAGCGCCGCGTTCCCCGTGCGACCGAGGTGCTCGTTGGTGAGGAACCCCGCCGAGCCGAGCAGCAGCCGCCCGCCACCGGCGCGTGGTGAGCCCGATCGGGTGGGGGTCAGCACGGCGAGGCGTGCCTCGCCGTGCGGGTCGCCGTAGCACAACGAGACCGCCATGTCGCCGAGACCGGCTCCGTCGCCCTGGCGGGTGAAGGTCTCGTCGGCGCCGATCGAGGTTGTTCCGGCCGTGGTCGCCTCGGGTAGGAGGCACCGTGGATCACTCTGCTCGCCGCTGGGCGCGGAGCCTGCTGTGACCACCCCGACATTCAGGGCACCGAGCACCGTGGCGTCCGGCGCCACGAGGACGACGTCGGCGCCCTGCCAGACCCGTCCGAGCAGGGCGATCAGCTCGTCATGGGTGAGTCGTCCCGGATGGACGACGACCAGCGTCGCCCTGCCGCCCGCCCCGGCTGGACCGACCCCGCCGCCCGGACCACCGGGGTTCGGCCCCTGCCGCCGGCCGCCGGAAGGGTTGTCTGTGGCGGACACGATGATCCCGCGTGCCCGCAGGATCTCGGCCAGGGCCCGGGTTCCTCCGGGCTCGGCGGAGGCCACGTCCAGGTAGGCCTGGCCGTCGGGCCGCCCGGCCAGCGCCGAGACGACCACGTAACAGAGGACCAGGACGCCGAGGACGGCCACCACGAGGATCCCGCGGCGCACCGCTGGGGGCCTGGGACCGCTGCGCAACGCGCTCGGCGACCCCCGCCCGGACCGGCCGCCGGCCGTCCCGCCGCCACCGAGATGGTCACCGGTGATCGCCGGGGCGCCGGGGATGGTCATGCCGGGACCGCGAGGGTGCCCGCGCCGCCGGTGCCGCCGGTGCCGCCGGTGCCGTCTGTGCCGCCCGTGCCGCCCGTGCCGCCCGTGCCGCGACGTAGCTGGATCAGGGCGCGGTCGGCCTCGACCAGGACCCGGTAGCCGGCCGCGGACCCCGGGCGCCCGCCGTACCAGATCTCGCTAAGACCTCGACCGCCGCGGCGAGCGCCGCGGTCGGCTCGAACTCCGTGCCGGGTCCACCGCCCGCCGCGCCCGTCGTCGCGCCCGGCCGGTCTGTTCCGCCCCGGGGTTGCCCGCCGGCGGGGGACGGCGCGATTCTCGCCACCTCCTCGACGAGTTCACCGGCCGTACGGCCGGGGCGCGGATCGAGCACGTCCTTCTCCTCCAGCATCCGCACGATGGCCCGTAGCCGGGACCGAACCGCCTCCGCATAGGCTCCGCCGGCGGCGTGGCCGTCCGCCTCGGCACGCAGCTGCGCCGCGGTTGACGAACTGGACAGGTCGTTATCCTCCCGCCTGATACGCGCGCTGCGGCGCACCGGGCCGAGGCACCACCGCAGCGCCACCGCCACGACGACGAGTACGAGGACGAGCGCGAAGACCCCGAGACCACCCGACCCTCCGCCGGGGCCGTCTCCGCCGGGGAGCAGCCAGTGGACCAGATCCCCGATCCTGTCGTCGATCCACCGGACCGCCCGGCTCCACCAGCTGGGTTCGGAATTTCTGTAGAGGTGCCTGGAAAGTTCCCGTCGAGCCTCCTCCCGAGCTCCGTCCCGAGTGACGGGACCGCCGAGCGTCATCCGGAGGGCCGCAGGCCGGCGGTGCGGGCGCGGGCCGCCTCGGCGAGGGTCACGTCCAGACCCTCGCGTCTGATCCTGAGGTCGACGTAGAGCAGGACGACGGCTCCGGAGACGATCGGCGTGGAGATCGCGGTGGCGAGCAGACTGCCGATCGCCTGGACGATGTAGCCGGTGACGGTGAGATCACCCCTGATCGGGTCGCCGAACACCGACTCGGAGGAGGCCATCACGATGCTGGCGGCGATGGCGAAGATCGCACCGAGGAACCCCGCCACCAGCATGGCGAGCAGCAGAATACCGAACGTCCGCCACCATGATCCACGCACGATCGCGATCGACCGTCGCAGCGCGTCGCGCACGGTGCCGCCCTCGAGGACGTACGCGGGCGTGGCCAGCGCCAGGTAGACCCCGACGACGATCGCCCCGACCAGCAGCGCGATCAGCCCCAGTACCACCGACAGCGCCACGATGACCGTGAGGCCGAGCAGGCCGGGCAGCCGCGGCGCGACCCGTCGGACCGCGTCGATTGTGGTGATTCGGCTTCCCAGGATCGCCTCGCTCACCACGACGCTGAGCACCCCGGAAAGAAAGAGCCCGAGGATGAGATCGAGACCGAGCATCGCGACGGTGATGGCGGCCCTGGCGCCCGGCGACGCGTCCTCGCCGCTGATCGCGACGGTGGTGGACACCGTCTCCACCACCGCCGCGGCCGCCACCGTCACCCCGACGGTCGCGCCGGGATTCGTGCGGATCGTGGCGAACGTGCCGTCCAGGATCTCGCCCAGAGCGAGGGGGCGCAGCGGGATGATGCCCGGTTTCGGGACGGCCGGGCCCCACCGCCACTGTCCCCACGGGCCCTGCGGGGCGCCGGGCGGCGGGGTGCCGGGCGAGGCCCAACCGGGTCCGTCGGCCATCGGTGTGTCTCCACTCGTCGCGGTCGGTGTCGAGGTTCGAGGTGTCGAGGTAAGGATGCCGTGCTTGTGGTGGGCATGCCGCGGCCGCTGTGAGGATTCTGCGCTCTCGGCCAGGATGGATGCTGGCGGTGCCGGCGGAATTACGCGGTCTGGCCGGGATGTGCCGGCCGGGATGTGCCGGCCAGGCCGGCCCCACCTCGGCTGCGGGGCCGGTGGCCGACCGCGTCGCCCGGGATTGTCCACAGCCGCTTCGCGACTGCCGGGGGCGGTATCCACAGATCACCACTCGGGGCTGGTCGGCCCGCGACCTGCGGCTGATCCTTCCTGTCATGCCTCGAGCCACGTTGTCCCTGCTCACCAGGAATCTTGCGATTCTCGCTGATCTGATCATGCCGCTTGCCTGTGCCGGATGCGGC
>NZ_CDWWXB010000081.1:6874-13585 GCF_977971855.1 Frankia sp. CoWAU3
GCCGCGGGCTCCCTGGCCACCCCGTGGCGGCGAGGGCTGCCGCCGTGCCTGGCCGCCGCCCGCTATGCCGACCGGGTCCGGGCGCTCCTTCTCGCCTACAAGGAGCGTGGCCGGCGCGACCTGGCCGGTCCGCTGGGCGGTGCGCTCGCCCGCGCGGTAGCGCGGGCGGTGTCGTCGGGCGCGGGGGGTGCCACCGACGTGCATCCCGGTCGCTGTCCTCGCGGGCGCGGTGTGGTGCTGGTCCCGGTGCCTTCGAACCGCGCCGCGCGGCGTCGGCGTGGTTTCGACCACCTAGAGCTGCTGTGTTCCGTGGCGGCCGCGGTCCTGCGCCGACGCGGGCACCGGGTCGGAATCGCTCCCGTGCTGCGGCCGGTGCGGCACACGGCGGACCAAGCCGGGCTGGGGGCGGCGGCACGGTTCGTCAACCTCACGGGCGCCTTCGGCCTGGTCGGTCCTGCCCGCACGGCCCGGCTGGTGCGGGCCGCCGACGATCTTTCGGACGGACCTCCCGCGGACCCGTGCATCGTCGTGGTCGACGACGTACTGACGACGGGAGCCACAGCGGGTGAGGCGGTACGGGCCCTACGAGCCGGCGCCCTGCGGGCGAGCGCCGTCGCCGTGGTGGCTGCTTCGAGCCCGACGCGCGGACGGGACCGCTTGCTCGCAATGACGGGGCCGTCGGGGTGAAACTACCAGTACGCACCGCCTGACCAGGCAGTCGGCGCAACGGCCGAGTGGCCCGACGGAGCGGGAGTGACCACTTGTCGGTCGCAGTGCACTCGTCGTGCGGATACCGGGCCGGCGGACGGAGTAGCGCCGCCGCTGAAGGGAAGGGAGCCGAATGCGGGCAGCCAGCCGCAGAACGTTGGGAAGGTGCGACAACCGTAGATAGGGCGCCCGGGGGATCGTCTCGGCCCGGCGGAGACGGTTCCCTCCGGAAGCTCCGAGACACCGGCGCACGGTCGGCAGCTTTGGCGAGGGCCGTGGGCGTCGGACAGGCGAACAGGAGGTGGATCGCGTGGACATCGTGGTCAAGGGCAGGCACACCGCGGTTCCGGAACGGTTCCGCAATCATGTCCAGGCCAAGATCGCCAAGTTGGAACGGCTGAATTCCAACATCATCCGGGTGGATGTCGAGCTGTCGAAGGAACGCAACCCCCGGCTGTCCGACGTCTGCGACCGGGTCGAGCTGACCGTGTACTCACGGGGTCCGGTGATCCGGGCCGAGGCCGCCGCGGCCGACTGCTACGCCGCCCTCGACCTGGCCGCCGGCAAACTGGCCGAGCGGCTGCGCCGGGCCGCCGACCGGCGGGTCCGCCACCACGCCAACCACGCTGGAGCCAAGCCGACCGGGATCACCTCGGTTCCGCTCGGCAGTCTCATGCCGTTGGAGGGCACGAAGCCGGCGGCTGCCCTACCGACCGGTGCCGAGGAGGCCGGTGCCGCCGGAAGGAGTGGCAGCGGCGGATCCAGGCCGGTCGTCGCCGCCCCGGCCGACGAATCCACCGCCAGGATCGGTGCGGGCGAGCAGAGCGAGCAGGCTCCGCTGATTGTCCGGGAGAAGACCCACGAGGCGGAGCCGATGTCGCTGGAGGAGGCTCTGTCCAACATGGAACTGGTGGGGCATGATTTCTATCTCTTCCTCGATGTCGATCTTGGTCTCCCCAGCGTTGTCTACCGGCGGGTCGGTTACGACTACGGTGTCATCCGGTTGTCCGGTTCGGCGGCGGCCGGCAGGTCGGGGCCGGGAGGCGCCGACCAGCGGGACGAGCGGCCGTCGCCAACCCGAGGCGCCTTCGTGAGCTCGGCCGCCGCCGTTTAGACGATCTGAAGGCCGAGTCCGCCGGCCGACGTGCGACCATTTGCCTCGGGTGTCGGAGTACACGGCGCACCGCCCCGCGTGGAGGCACGCGGGGCGGTGCGCCGCGGGCAGTGGTCCAGGGAGGTCAGATGACGGTGGAGGAGCAGCGCTCTGAGGAGAGGCTGCCGACGCCATCGGAGGCGAACCCCATCCGGGTGCTGATCGTTGACGACCATGCGCTGTTCCGGCGTGGGCTGGAGATGGTGCTGGGGCAGGAGGCTGACATCGAGGTCGTCGGGGAGGCCGCGGACGGTGCCGAGGCGGTGACCATGGCTAAGGAGATGGCGCCGGACATCGTGCTCATGGATGTGCGGATGCCGCGCCGTGGCGGGATCGACGCCACGAGCGCCATCAAGGAGGCTGTCCCGAGCGCCAAGATCGTCATGCTGACCATCAGCGACGAGGAGGCCGACCTCTATGACGCGATTAAGGCGGGGGCCATGGGCTACCTGCTGAAGGAGATCTCTATCGACGAGGTCGCCGCGGACATCCGCGCGGTGTACGGGGGGCAGAGCCTCATCAGCCCGTCCATGGCGTCGAAGCTGCTCAGCGAGTTCGCAGCCATGATTAAGAACAAGGATGACCGTCCGCAGCTCCCTACCCCCCGGCTGACCGACCGGGAGATGGAGGTGCTGCGGCTCGTCGCCAAGGGCATGAACAACCGTGACATCGCCAAGCAGCTCTACATCAGTGAGAACACGGTCAAGAACCACATCCGCAACATCCTGGAGAAGCTCCAGCTGCACTCCAGGATGGAGGCGGTCGTGTACGCGGTCCGGGAGAAGCTGCTCGAGATCACCTGAGGCCCGGTCGGGGGGCGTCACCGCGGCGCGGGATCGTCCGGTAGGAGCGATCCCACCCAGCAGTCCCTCCGGTTACCGTCGCCCAGCAGCAGGGCCCGGCGCAGGGTGCCCTCCACGGTGAAACCGGCCTTCTCGGCCACGCGGCGGGACGCGAGGTTGCCCACCGCGGCCCGCCACTCGATCCGGGCCAGCCCCAGAGCTCCGAAACCCCAGCGGGTCAGCGCGGCAACGGCCTGGGAGGTCACTGCCCGCCCGCGCGCCGGCGCCGCGCACCAGTAACCAATCTTCGCGTCGCCGTCGCCGGAGAGATCCGTCAGTCCGACCGAGGCAAGGAGTTGCTCGGTCGTGGCATCCACCACCGCGAACAGCGCCCCGGTCCCGCTGGCCCAGCTCTGCGGCGACTGGCGTGAGACAAAGTCCACCGCGTGTTGGTACAGATACGGCGTCGGGACTCTCGTCCACCGGCTTATCTCCGGGTCCTGGCAGGCCAGGTGTACGGCGTCGGCGTCCCGGGGGTGCCAGGGGCGCAGATGTAGGCGGCCCGCCGTGATCTCCGCCGGTTCGAGAGGTGCCACACTCCAACCTTGCACCGGCCGCCACCGTTGCCGCCGATCCAGGGCACCCATCCGCGCTCCCGGTCGTTGGACAGTGCGGCGTGGCATGGGCGGACCATGCACGCCGTGTTGTCATCCCGTTCTGGTCGTTCCCGTCCGTACGACCCCTGGCCTCGCTCGCCGGCACCCCTTCCCGTCGCCCGCTCCTCACCGGTCCCAGCCGGAGGAACCGCGCGCGGATGGATGTTGTAGGCGGCTGTCGAAGGGCTAGCATCGTGGAGTCGGTGACCTCGCCGACGCGCCTGCCGGAGGAGTTTCGCCCGTGGTACTAGACAAGATCTTGCGTGCCGGCGAGGGCCGGATCCTGCGCAAGCTCAAGGCGATCGCCGAGCAGGTGAACCTGATCGAGGACGACTTCACCGGCCTGTCCGACGGTGAACTGCGAGGCATGACCGACGAGTTCCGCCAGCGGCTCGCGGACGGGAAGGAGACCCTCGACGACCTGCTACCCGAGGCCTTCGCCGCCGTGCGCGAGGCTGCGCGGCGCACGCTGGGCCAGCGGCATTTCGATGTGCAGATCATGGGGGGCGCGGCCCTTCATCTCGGCAACATCGCCGAGATGAAGACCGGTGAGGGCAAGACGCTGGTCTCGACCCTGCCAACCTACCTCAACGCGCTGGCCGGTAAGGGTGTGCACGTCATCACCGTCAACGACTACCTCGCCCAGCGCGACGCCGAGAACATGGGCCGGGTCCATCGTTTCCTCGGCCTCACCGTCGGGGTGATCCATCCGCAGATGCCGCCGGCGGTCCGGCGGGCCCAGTACGCCTGCGACATCACCTACGGCACCAACAACGAGTTCGGGTTCGACTACCTCCGTGACAACATGGCCTGGAGTTCGGAGGAGCTCGTCCAGCGTGGCCACAACTTCGCGGTCGTCGACGAGGTGGACTCCATCCTCATCGACGAGGCCCGCACGCCGTTGATCATCAGCGGTCCAGCGGATCATCCGACCAGGTGGTACACGGAGTTTGCCCGGATCGCCCCGCTGCTCGAACGCGATGTCGATTACGAGGTCGAAGAGGGCAAGCGGACGGTGGCCATCACCGAGTCCGGGGTCGAGAAGGTCGAGGACCAGCTCGGCATCGAGAACCTCTACGAATCGGTGAATACCCCGCTCGTGGGCTACCTGAACAATTCGTTGAAGGCCAAGGAGCTCTACAAGCGGGACAAGGACTACATCGTTACCGACGGTGAGGTTCTCATCGTCGACGAGTTCACCGGCCGCGTGCTCCACGGTCGTCGCTACAGCGAGGGAATGCACCAGGCGATCGAGGCCAAGGAAAAGGTCGAGATCAAGCAGGAGAACCAGACCCTCGCGACGATCACGCTGCAGAACTACTTCCGGCTCTACGACAAGCTCTCCGGCATGACCGGTACCGCCATGACCGAGGCGGCCGAGTTCCACCAGATCTACTCGCTCGGGGTCGTCCCCATCCCGACGAACAAGCCGATGATCCGGCTCGACCAGCCGGACGTCGTCTACAAGACCGAGATCGCGAAGTTCGACGCCGTGGTGGAGGACATCGCCGAGCGGCACGAGAAGGGCCAACCGGTCCTGGTCGGCACCACCAGCGTCGAGAAGTCCGAGTACCTCTCGAAGCAGCTTCGCAAGCGTGGTGTGCCGCACGAGGTGCTCAACGCCAAGCACCACGAGCGGGAGGCGGCCATCATCGCAGAGGCGGGCCGCAAGGGCGCCGTCACGGTGGCGACGAACATGGCCGGTCGTGGTACGGACATCATGCTCGGCGGTAACCCGGAGTTCATTGCCCAGGCCGAGCTGCGCCAGCGCGGCCTCTCGCCGATCGAGACCCCCGAGGACTATGAGGCGGCCTGGCAGGAGGCCCTGGAGAAGGCCAGGCAGTCGGTGAAGGCCGAGCACGAGGAGGTCGTCGACGCCGGCGGCCTGTACGTGCTCGGCACCGAGCGGCACGAGTCCCGGCGCATCGACAACCAGCTGCGTGGCCGGGCCGGCCGGCAGGGCGACCGCGGTGAGTCGCGCTTCTACCTCTCCCTCGGTGACGATCTCATGCGGTTGTTCAACGCGGCTGCGGTCGAGGGCATCATGGATCGGCTGAACATCCCCGAGGACGTCCCGATCGAATCGAAGATCGTGACTCGGGCGATCCGATCGGCCCAGACCCAGGTCGAGGGGAAGAACTTCGAGATCCGCAAGAACGTCCTCAAGTACGACGAGGTCATGAACAAGCAGCGCACCGTGATCTATGAGGAGCGCCGCAAGGTCCTCGGCGGTGCCGATCTCCACGAGCAGGTGCGTCACTTCGTTGACGACACCGTCGAGGGATACGTGCGCGGCGCCACCGCCGACGGGTACCCGGAGGAGTGGGATCTCGACACGCTCTGGACGGCGCTCGGGCAGCTCTACCCGGTCGGTGTGGTGGCACCCGATGTCGATGATCGTGACGGGCTCACTGCCGATCACCTGCTCGAGGACATCCAGGTCGACGCGCAGGAGGCGTACGACCGGCGGGAACTCGACCTCGGCGACGGCCCCGACAGCGGACCGATCATGCGGGAGCTGGAGCGACGGGTCGTCCTCGCGGTCTTGGACCGCAAGTGGCGCGAGCACCTCTACGAGATGGACTACCTGCAGGAGGGCATTGGGCTGCGGGCGATGGGACAGCGGGACCCGCTGGTCGAGTACCAGCGTGAGGGTTTCGACATGTTCCAGACGATGATGGAGGGCATCAAGGAGGAGTCCGTCCGGCTGCTGTTCAACGTCGAGGTCCAGGTCGCGGGGCAGGAGGAGGCCGCCAAGTCGGTGGGCGTCGAGCCGGCCGTGTCCGCCGCTCCCGCACCGCCGGCCGCAGCCGCGACCCTGCCCGCTCCGGCGGTGCCGACGATTCCGGACGGCGCCGGTCCCGTCGCGGACGCGCAGCCCGTTCGCCCCGCGGCGGCCCGTCAGACTCCGCCACCCCCTTCACCGGTTCCGTCCGCACCGCCGCCGGTCTTCGTCAAGGGGCTCGAGCCGCGGCGGCCGACCGGTGGCCTGCGCTACACCGCGCCGTCGGTCGACGGTGGATCCGGGCCGGTCACGACCGTGGATGGCAGGTCGGGACTGGGCCGCCCGGCTGGAGACGGTGCGCTCAGCGCCGCCCGCGGCGAGGCCGGCACGGCGCAGCCCGGTGCGGGCACGCGTCCCGCTCGCAACGCACCCTGCCCGTGTGGGTCGGGCCGCAAGTACAAGCGCTGCCACGGCGACCCGGCGCGCCGCAACACCGAGTGATCCATCTCCGGGGCCGGTGGCCGCACTAACCCACCTGCAGGGTCGTCACCCGCCAGCGTCCGCTGGACGACTCCATGCGCAGCGCGAGTGCGGCCACCCGGGCACCTCGGCTGATGACCGCCGAGACCTCGGCGACTCCGGGGCGCGGTTCGCTGACCCGTACGCTGCGGACCTGACCCCGCCTGC
>NZ_CDWWXB010000081.1:13995-15113 GCF_977971855.1 Frankia sp. CoWAU3
GCGGACCGGCTACCGGATCGAGACCCGGCACCGCGTGTGACGCCGCTGATCCCATGCCTGTGCCCGTGACCGTGCGCTCGGGCATGGCGAGGTGCCGAGGAGTCCGATCGACCGTCGTGCCACCGGGCTCGGTCTGGCCGTCCGCACCGCCACGGCGGCGTCCGCCGCCTCCCGGGGCGGTCACGGGCCGGCCTGGACGATCGGCGGTGGTGCGTCCGGCCGGCCGCACCCGGGGTCGGGGCGGCCTTGTCGACGAGCGGGTCGGGGCGCCGGCCGACGAGGAGCCGGCCTCGTCGTCATAGGGCGGTTCGTGGGGGGTGATGGGAAGGCGGCGCATTCCGGGGGCCGGAACTGGACGCCGGGGCAGGGTCAGGGCGTAGGTGGCGGTCACGGCAGGCTCCGGAAGTGGTGGGCGGGGTCAGGGCCCGGGGGGTGGTTTCAGGCGTTGGCCGGGGAAGATCAGATTCGGGTCGTGGCCGATCAGGTCGGAGTTGGCGGCCCACCACCGTGGCCACTCGGCCGCGATCTGCTCCTGCGTCGCGTTCGGGCCGAGATGACGGGCCGCGATGGACCAGAGACTGTCGCCGCGGAGGACGACGATTTCCGCCGCCTCGACGCCGGGAGAGGTCCGGTCGGTACCCGGGAGGCTCATGGGCCTGCCCGTTCCACGAGGGGCCGGCGGCACGATCGGATCCCGGGCCGGTGCCGATGCGATCGGAGCCGCCGGTCCGGACGGTGTCGGTCCGGACGGTGTCGGAGTGATGGCCGCGCCGGGCGCGGCCGGGCTGCTCGGGGAGGTGGTGGCTGGTCGGTCCAGGTCCGGCCAGCCGGCTGTGGTCGTGCGAGCCGTGGTGAGCCGAGTGAGGGCGCCGGGGTCAGGGGCGGTGTGCACCGGGTTTCCGCCGGCGGCGGAACCCGGGGCTGGGGGCGGCGTTGGCGAGCCGGCCGCCGAGGTGGTCTCGTGCAGGTCCACGACGGGGATCGCCTCACCGAGACCGGGAACCGAGATCGTTGGGGTGGGGCTGGTCGCCGGGACGGCACCGGCACCGGGTTCGGGAGAGGACGTGGGTTCGGAAGAGGACGTGGGGCCGGCAGGGGAGACGGGGCCGGTGGAGGAG
>NZ_CDWWXB010000082.1:0-11712 GCF_977971855.1 Frankia sp. CoWAU3
GCCCACGCCCCCGCCCGCGCCGGACGACCCGTACCGGCGCGGCTCGTCGCCACGCGCCGGCCGCGTCGACCCGTACGCCGATCGTGATCGGCGCGGTGGGCCGGGGTACCGGGACGGCCCATACCAGAACCGGAGGGACCCGTACCGGGACCGGACACCGGAACGGGACCGGACACCGGAACAGGATCATGGCTACGACCGGCCGCGCGACCGCGGTGGTCGTGACCCCTATCACCGTGACCCCCGTGACGGGCGTGAGGGACGAGCCGACGCTCCTCGGCGAGCCGACCCCTACCGCGAGCCGAGCAACCCCGGCCGCCGGCCCGGCTCCGGTTCGCCGCCCGATGGGCTCGAACCCCTCGACGACGTGTACGACGCCGACACGGAGCTCCCCGGCCGCGCCGCCGCGGAGCCTCCCGGCGGGGATGGTCGACGTGGCCGACCCAGATCAGCTCGAGGCTGGTAGCGCCCGATGGACCTCACCGAGCCCAGCGAACTCGTACTGCTGGTTGTCAAGATCGGATTCCTTGCCCTCCTCTGGGGATTCGTTCTGGTCGCCGTGCGCGCCGTCCGGCTGGACATGTTCGGCCCCACCAAGCGTCAGCAGCGGCGCGAGCCGCCCCCCCTGGTCCGGCCGACGCCGCCGCGCACTCCACCCCAACCTCCACGCAAGCCACAGACACCTAGCAAACTCGTGGTGACCAAAGGCCCCTTGACCGGCACAACGATCCCGCTAGGAACGGCACCTGTCACCATCGGACGGGCACAGGACTCGACTCTGGTCCTCGAGGATGACTTCGCATCCGGGCGGCATGCGAGACTCGTGCCCCACGACGGGCAGTGGTTCGTGGAGGATCTGGGCTCGACCAATGGCACATTCCTCAACCGTACGAAGGTGACCAGTCCCATGCCGGTACCTCTCGGCGCGCCGGTCAGGATCGGGAAGACGGTCCTGGAGCTCCACCGGTGAGCCTCAGGCTTCACTTCGCCGTCCGCTCGGATGTCGGGCACGTACGGGAAGGAAACGAAGATTCAGCCTATGCCGGGCTCCGCCTGCTGGCGGTGGCCGACGGCATGGGTGGTCATGCCGCGGGGGAGGTCGCCAGCTCAACGGTGATCTCCCGCCTGGCGGGTCTCGACGACGCGATCGACAGCGACGATCTCGTGACGGAGCTGAACGAGGCCGTCCGGGACGCCAATCGACAGCTGCGCGAGATGTCGCTGGAGAACAGCGCGCTGGACGGCATGGGCACCACGGTGACCGCCGTGCTCTCCTCCGGTGACATGCTCGGGGTGCTGCACGTCGGCGATTCCCGGGCCTACCTGCTGCGCGACGGCGTCCTCAGCCAGGTCACCCACGATCACACCCTGGTGCAGGATCTCGTGGACCAGGGTCGGATCACCCCCGAGCAGGCGAACACCCATCCGCAGCGCTCGCTGCTGATGCGGGCGCTCGACGGTCGGGAGGTCGAGCCCGATCTCTCCGTGCGCCAGGCGATCGCGGGAGACCGCTACTTGCTGTGCACCGACGGTCTGTCGGGGGTGGTGAGCGAGGAGACAATCCTCGAGACGCTGCTGCTGCCCACCCCGCAGGAGGCGGTCGACCAGCTGGTCGACCTGGCCCTCAAGGGCGGCGGCCCGGACAACATCACCGTCGTGGTCGCCGACATCGAGGAGGACCACGGCGAGGCGGAACCCTATCCCCTCGTAGCCGGCGCGGCAGCCGAGAAGCGGGCGGTTCCCGGCGCGTCGCCGGCCCGCAGCGGGCCGAATCCCCAGTACCCCGACCACGAGTCCGCGGCGGCGAAGGCGGCCCGTATCGGTCGGCCGGGCTTCCACCGGCGGGACCGCCAGGCGCAGGCCAGCGATCGCGGCGACGACGACGGCGACGACTCCGACCCGGAAGGATCCGGGGGGCGGCGCTCCGGGCGGCGGGTCCTGTTCGTCTCCACCGTGGTGTTCGTGCTCATCGCGGCCGGTGCCGCGGCCGGGTGGACCTACGTGCGCGGGCAGTACTATGTCGGCGTTGACGACGAACACGTCGCTCTCTTCCAGGGAGTGAAGGGCATTCCGCTGTCCTCGGTGGTACTCCCCCGCCGTCAGCCACTGTCGGAGGTTGCGGAACCCGATCAGGCGGAGCTCCGACGAGGCATCCGCGCCGGCAGCCGTGACGATGCGGAGAAGATCATCTCGCGCCTACGGACCCCGGCCACGCCCTCCGTACGCCCGAGTCCGAGTCCGACCGACCGTTCCAAGGCGCCGTCGGGCACCTCGGGCTCCTCCCTCCTGTCCACCGCCCTGTGCCAGCCGGCGACCGGTGCCGGCGTCACGGTCCCGGGATGCCCGACCGCACCCGTCCCCACCCCCTCACCGTGATCTCAGGCCAGCGATGACCCGCCCGCCGATCCCCCTACCTCCGCTGCGCAGGCCGAGGTCGGCGGACCTCACCGCGACCTTCGCCGGCTTCCCCCTGCCCACCGGCACCAACCTCCCGCCCTACCGGCGCCGGGAGCTCATCCTGATGATCTTCGCCGGCGTGCTCGCGACCAGCGCGCTCGTCGCGTTGACCTTCGCCGACATCGGCCAGGTCTCGCTCGGGATCTTCTCCATCGGTCTCGGCTTCTTCTGCCTGTGGGCGCTGGCCCACCTGGCGGTACGCAGGTTCGCGCCGGCCGCCGATCCGGTGCTGCTCCCGGTCGTCGTCACGCTCAACGGCCTGGGCCTGGTCATGATCTATCGGCTCGACCTCGCCAAGGCGGATGCCGCCGAGCGGGCGGGAACCCACATTCCGCCCGGTGCCGCGCAGACGCAGCTCGTCTGGACCCTGCTGGCGGTCATCGTCTTCATCCTGGTGCTGGCGCTGGTACGCGATCATCTCTCGCTCGCCCGGTACGCCTACACGGCCGGTCTGGTCGGTCTGGTCGGTCTGGTGCTGCCGATCGCGCCTGGCATCGGCGCGACCATCAACGGCGCGCGCCTCTGGCTGCGGATCGGGCCGTTCTCCTTCCAGCCGAGCGAAGTCTCGAAGATCATTCTTCTGATCTTCTTCGCCGGCTATCTGGTCAACAAACGCGAGGTCCTCTCGGTGGCCTCCCGCTCCTTTCTCGGGATGGGGATCCCGCGCGCCCGCGACCTCGGGCCGGTACTGGTGGCGTGGCTGGCGAGCCTGGGCATCCTGATCGTGCAGAAGGACCTCGGCTCGTCCCTGCTGTTCTTCGGAATGTTCATGGTCGTCCTCTACGTCGCCACCGAGCGGGCATCGTGGCTCTTGGTCGGCTTCGTGCTGTTTCTGTTCGGTGCCGTGATCGCGCACAGCATGTTCAGCCATGTCCAGGTCCGGGTGGACGGCTGGCTGCACGCCTTCGACGGTGACAACCCGTCGAGCACGTCGTACCAGCTCGTGCAGGGCCTCTACGGCTTCGCCGCCGGTGGCATCACCGGTACGGGGCTCGGGGAGGGGCACCCGCAGAAGGTGCCGTTCGCGAACACCGACTTCATCATGGCGAGCCTCGGTGAGGAGCTCGGTCTCACCGGCGTCATGGCCATCCTGATGATGTACGCCCTGGTCGTGCTGCGCGGGATGCGCGCGGCCCTCGGCGCGAAGGACCCGTTCGGCAAACTGCTGGCGGCCGGGCTGTCCTTCACCCTGGCGCTGCAGGTGTTCGTGCAGGTGGGCGGGGTCATGCGGCTCATCCCGCTGACCGGGCTCACGCTGCCGTTCGTCTCCTACGGCGGGTCGTCCATCGTGGCCAACGCCGCGATCATCGCATTGCTGCTGCGGGTCAGCGACGCCGCCCGCCGCGCACCCGAACCGGTGCCGGATGCCCCCCTGTTCGACCCGGGCGCGGTTGCCGAGAGTCCCACCCAGGTGGTGAAGACGACATGAACCGCACGGTGCGCAAGGTCGCCGTCGCCTGCATGCTCCTCTTCGCCGCGCTCCTGGTGAACGCGAACTGGCTCCAGGTGGGCGAGGCGGGCAGCCTCAAGTCCCAGCCGACGAACGGGCGTCAGATCACCGAGCGCCTGGAACGACAGCGGGGCGCGATCGTCGCCGGTGACGTGGAGATCGCACGTTCGGTGCCGTCGAACGACCAGTACAAGTACCAGCGGCAGTATCCGGCCGGGCAGCTCTACTCCAACGTCACCGGCTACTACACGCTGTTCACGGCGGCAGGCCTGGAGCGGTCCGAGGACGTCTTCCTGTCCGGAGACGACGACCGGCTGCTCGCAAGCCGGGTGACCGGCCTGTTCACCGGCGCGGAGCGGCGCGGCGGTTCCGTGGTCACCACGATCAACCCCGCCGTCCAGAAGGCGGCGGCGGAGGCGCTCGACAACCGCAAGGGCGCGGTGGTCGCCATCGAGCCGTCGACCGGCGCGATCCTGGCGATGGTCACCAACCCGTCCTACGACGCGAACGCGCTGGCGGCCCATGATGAGAAGGCCGCAGCCAATGCCTATGGGCTGCTGTCGGGCAATCCAGATCAACCGCTGCTGAACCGGGCAGCCCAGCAGACCTATCCGCCCGGTTCGACCTTCAAGCTCATCACCGCCGCCGCCGCGCTGTCACAAGGCAGGACGCCGGACACTCGCGTCGCGGCACCCGACGAGCTACCGCTCCCACTGAGCACCGTGCGGCTGCCGAACTTCGGCGGCGAACGCTGCGGCGACGGCGAGACCGACACCCTCATTCACGCGCTCGCCATCTCCTGCAACACCGCGTTCGCACAGCTCGGTATCGATCTCGGTGCCGACACCCTGCGCGTTCAGGCCGAGGCCTTCGGCCTGAACGCGACCTTCCCCGACTTCCCCTTGCAGCAGGCCCGTAGCGTCTTCCCCGCCAAGCTCGACGCCGCGCAGACCGCGCAGTCGGCGATCGGCCAGTACGACGTCCGGGTCACGCCCCTACAGATGGCGGAGGTGGTCGCGGCGATCGCCAACGACGGCACGGAGATGAAGCCCTATCTCGTGTCCGAACTGCGCAGCCCGGACCTCAAGAGGATCAGCAAAACCGAGCCGAAGAAACTCGGTGAACCGGTGAGCCGCGAGGTGGCCGCCCAGCTCACGACCATGATGGAAAGCGTGGTGACGTCGGGGACCGGTCGGCGGGCGCAGATCGGCGGCGTCGCCGTCGCCGGGAAGACGGGGACCGCCGAGCACGGCACCAGCCTGCCGCACGCCTGGTTCGTGGGGTTCGCCCCGGCGGACGCTCCGAAGATCGCGGTTGCCGTCATCGTCGAGGACGGCGGCGGCGAGCTGGGTACCGGTGGTGCCGTCGCCGCCCCCGTCGCGAAACAGGTCATACAGGCCGCATTGGACAAGCCATGAACAACTCCCCGGGCAATCCCATCTCCCCGTCGCAGCCCTTCGCCGGCGCCGCGTCGCCGAACACCGTCCTCGACAACCGGTACCGCCTGAACGGGCGGATCGCCGCCGGCGGCATGGGTGAGGTCTGGCGTGGCCTGGACCAGACCCTCGGCCGCCCCGTCGCGGTGAAACTGCTGCGCCCGGAGTACGCCAGCGACGAGTCGTTCCTGGTGCGGTTCCGCGGCGAGGCCCGCCATGCCGCCCGGCTGTCACACCCGGGCGTCGCCTCGGTCTATGACTACGGCGAGGTCGCGACCGCCGACGACTACCCGACCGCCTACCTGGTCATGGAGCTGGTGGAGGGGGAACCCCTCTCCGCCGCGCTGCACCGGGAGAAACGGTTGTCCCCGGAACGCACGCTGGACATCCTCGGGCAGGCGGCCGACGCGTTGCAGGCCGCGCACGCCCTCGGCGTGGTCCATCGCGACGTCAAGCCCGGCAACCTGCTGCTGCGCCCGGACGGCGCGGTGAAGGTCACCGACTTCGGGATCGCCCGCGCGGTCGACGCCGCGCCGCTCACCGCCACCGGCATCATGATGGGGACGGCCTACTACGTGTCCCCCGAGCAGGCGTCCGGGCGTCCGGTGACACCGGCGAGCGACGTCTACTCGCTCGGCGTCGTCGCGTACGAGTGCCTCGCCGGTCGCCGCCCCTTCGACGACCGCAACCCCATCGTGGTCGTGATGGCCCACCAGCAGGACACCCCGCCCCCGCTACCGACCGACATCCCCTACCAGGTACGGGCCCTGGTGGACTCGGCGATGGCCAAGGACCCCGCGCGCAGGCCCAGTTCGGCGGGGGCATTCGCGCGTTCGGCGGCCGGGATCCGGCGCAGTCTGTGGAGCCCGGAGCCTGCGCGCTGGCCCGGCGCACCGGACGCGACCGCCCGCCATCCGGGGCCGGGCGCCGTCCTCCCGCCCGCCGGTGCCGCCGCTCGCCCGCCCCGATCCACCTCGCGCACCCGGCCACCGTCCTGGGTGGCCGCACCGCCACCGTCCGGTCGCACCAGTGGACCGGGGCGCACCGGCGCTCCGCCGGACAACGCCCAGGCGGTTCCCGATAGCCCGGAAGCCATGCTCGGCGGACCCGACGTACCTGCAACGGCCCTGCACAGCCCGCCCTTCGGCGGCCCCGACACGGCGTACGGTGGCCCCGAGCCGGCATACGGCGGCTCGGCCTACGGGACGCCGGACCGTGGCGGCCCCCGCGATCCCGGCACCGCCTACCACCCGGGTCCGCCGCCGTGGGCCCGTACCCCCGGCGGCCCCCCAGATCCGTCCGGCCCGGACGGCCCGGATGATCTGCGGCCGGGCTGGGAGGGGCGAGCCGCTCGACGGCACCGGCCGAAGGCGGCCTCCCGTCCCGCCCTGCCACTGCCACTTCTGATCATTCTGCTGATCCTCACCGTGGTGATCGTCGCATTCGCGACCAACAGGTTGTTCTCCGGCAGCAATTCCGCATCGAACTCCGCGACCACACCACCGAGGGTGGTCTACCCAACCGCAATCGGTGATGAAATCGTCAGCGGTAACGCCGGGTCGGCGATTTCCGGCGCGGGAGGGGCGACAGCAGGGGAGTATTCGTGACCGACGTGACGGAGATGTATGCCCCGGGGGCTGGGCCGCAGATCATCGGCGGGCGTTACGAGCTGGGCGAGGGCATCGGCTATGGCGGCATGGCGGAGGTCTTCCGCGGCCGTGACATCAGGCTCGGCCGTGAGGTCGCCGTCAAGACGCTGCGCCCGGACCTCGCCCGTGATCCCACCTTTCTCGCCCGGTTCCGCCGAGAGGCGCAGTCCTCGGCCGCGCTGAACCACCCCGCGATCGTCTCGGTGTACGACACGGGCGAGGACGTCATCAACGGGGCGCAGATCCCCTACATCGTGATGGAGTTCATCGAGGGGCGGACCCTGCGCGACGCGCTGCAGACCGAGGGCCGGTTCACCGAACGCCGCGCCATGGAGATCACCTCCGACGTCTGTGCCGCCCTGGACTACAGCCACCGGATGGGGATCATCCACCGCGACATCAAGCCGGCGAACGTGATGCTCAGCCCGGACGGCTCGGTCAAGGTCATGGACTTTGGCATCGCCCGCGCCACCACCGCGACCTCCTCGACCATGACCGCGACGGCGGCGGTGATCGGCACCGCTCAGTACCTGTCCCCGGAGCAGGCCCGAGGAGCCCGCGTCGACGCCCGCAGCGACGTCTACACCACCGGGGTGCTGCTCTACGAACTGCTCACCGGGTCGCCGCCGTTCCGCGGGGACAACCCGGTGGCCGTGGCCTACCAGCACGTGCGGGAGGATCCGCTGCCGCCGTCCGCTCACGATCGCGACATCTCCCCCGAGGCCGACGCGATCGTCCTCAAGGCGATGGAGAAGGACGCCGACGACCGCTACGGCACCGCGGGTGAGATGCGCGACGATCTGGAACGGGCGCTGGCCGGACGGCGCGTGCACGCCATGATGGGAGGTGGTGGCGCGGGCGGGGCCGCCACCACCCTCGGCCCGGCTGCGCCCGGCACGGCGATCCTCAGCCGCGGTGACCGAGCGGGTTATCCCACCCGGGACCGCTACCGCGACGACGACCAGACCACTTACCGCGACGTCCCCTACGACGACGGCCGGTTCGGCACCGGTCCGTTCGACCGCTACGACGTGACCGGGGCCATCGACCGGCAGGCCGTTCCCAACCAGGAGCGTTCCCAGGCGTGGAAGTACATCCTCGCGGGTCTCGGAATCGTCATCGTCTTCGTCGCCGTCGTCCTGCTCGCCACGACCTTCCTCAGCACCGGCAACAACACCGCCTCCACGAAGAAGATCCTCGTCCCGACCGGCCTCGTCGGGCAGAACGAGCAGCAGGCCCGCGCCCGGCTGCAGAGCGCCGGCTTCGGGGGGGAGGTGGTCACGAAGCTGGTCGACTCACCGGACCTGGCCGGTCGGGTCACGGCGGTCGACCCGGCCGAGGGCAAGGAGGTCGCCGCCAAGGGGGTGATCACCCTATCGATCGGCAAGGCCGCCGACGACGTCCAGATCCCCGCCGACCTGATCGGGAAGACCCAGGCCGAGGCCGAGGCTGCGCTGCGGGCGTTGGGGCTGGTCCCGAACCCGATGGCCTACGGCAACCCGACCAGCCAGAAGGTCGGCACGGTGGACAGCACCGATCCGCAGGCGGGTTCGGCCGTCAAGCGCGGCAGCACGGTCACGCTCAACGTGGTCAGCCCGAACGTCAACGTTCCCGACGTGCGCAACCGCACGTACGACAATGCCGCCGCCGAGCTCGGCCGCTACGGGCTGAGGGCGGCCCAGCAGCCCGTCGCGAACAACAACGTGGCGCCGGGGACGGTTGTGGACCAGAGCCCGTCCGGCGGCAACGTCCCTCGGGGTTCGACCATCACGCTGTCCGTCGCCCAGCAGATCCAGACCACCGCGCCACCGACTCCAACCGAGACGCCGACCGGGCCCACCCCGACCACGGAGCCGACCAGCACTTCGCCGAGCCCGACGGGTAATCCCACCCCTGGGACACCGGCCACGACGAAGCCGGGCGGCCTGGGGGGGAGGCTGGGCGGCCGCAACGGCGGTGGCGGTTCCGGCGGTGGCGGCACCTGAGGTCGTCGCGCCGACGGAGGCGGTCGTGGCTGCTCAGGCAGTATGGGACTGCGGCCGCCCACGGCAGGGTGCCTGATGCCGCGGGAGGTCACGATCTGATGCGCATCCTGGTGATCAACAACTACGACTCGTTCGTCTTCAACCTTGTCCAGTACCTGGGCCAGCTCGAGACCGAATGCATCGTGCGCCGCAACGACGAGATGACGCCGGCCGACCTCGCCGCGCTCGGCGTCGACGGGGTCCTGCTCTCCCCGGGACCGGGTACGCCCGAGGCGGCCGGCGTGAGCATTCCCATGGTGCGAGCCTGCGCGTCGGGCGGCATGCCGCTGCTCGGGGTGTGCCTGGGCCATCAGGCGATCGCGGTCGCGTTCGGCGCTACCGTCGACCGCGCCCCGGAGTTGCTGCACGGCAAGACCTCGGTCGTCCGCCATGACCGGACCGGCGTTCTCACGGACCTGCCGTCGCCGTTCGTCGCGACCCGCTACCACTCGCTGGCCGTCGAGGAGGACACCCTTCCCGAGGAAATCGAGGTGACTGGCCGGACCGAAAGCGGCGTGGTGATGTCGCTGCGCCATCGACGGCTCCCGCTCGAGGGCGTGCAGTTCCACCCGGAGTCCGTCCTCACCCAGGGCGGCCACCTGATCCTCGCCCGTTGGCTGGACCAGTGCGGCGACGGCGGCGCGGCGCGCAGGCTCGCGCCGGGGCTGTCCGCCGAGGTCGAGACCCTGCGGACGGCGGCGTTTTCCTAGCCGCGCCTGGCGATGCCGGACGGGTCGATCGGCCCGTCGTAGCCGGGTAGCCGGCTGTCGGCGGCCTCCTCGACGCGGTATCCCAGCCGGTAGGCGTCGACGTACTGCCGGTAGATCGTGACCTGCGGATTGGCCCGCAGGCTGGAGCGCAGCGCGGCGACCTCCCCGATCGCCGTGATCCGGAACGGCGGGGAGAAGACCTCGCCGTGCAGCAGAAGAGTGTTCCCGACGCAGCGGACCGCCGTCAGTGCCGTCACCCGGCGGTCCATGATGCTCATCGCCTCGGCGCCGCCGGCCCACAGCGCGTTCACGACCGCCTGGACATCCTGCTGGTGCACGATGAGATCGTCGGGCCTCGGGGCGGGCACGCCGGGGGCGTACGGGCCGCCCCGGCCCTCCCGCGGGGCGTCGTCCAGCTCGACGGTCAGCGCCGGCCCGCGCACCGGGGCCAACCCCGCGGGACCGGCCAGCAACTCGACCAGGGACCGGGCGGCGGCATCGGTCCCGAGCGCGAAGCCCGGTGCCCCCGACGGGACGGCCTGCGCCGTGGTCGCGCGCCGCCGCGACGCGGCGTCCAGCCCGGCGCGGCGGTCGGCCACCCAGCCCGCCTCCTCGTCGACAACCTGCGCGACTCCCGCCCGCTCCTGGGCCGCCCAAGCGGCGGTGTCCCGCGGGCCGGCCCGATCGAACGGGCCGCCGTCCAGCACCACGACGCCGGACAGCACGACGCCGGACAGCACGCCGGCCCAGAACAGCGACACCGCCCAGATCACCCGCCGCGACCGGCTCCCCGGCCAGGGCCAGGGCCATAGCCAGCCGTGCACCGTCGTCCCCAATCTCCCTCGGGCCCCGCTGAACGGTTCACCCATGCATGCCGATGAATCGCCGGGGGCGGCACGCGACCATGCCACAACCAGCCCGGCCGGGCGATCCGTCCGCCGCGTCGGAGGTATCGCCTCCCGCGCAGGCTACGCGGCCGATGGCGCTCTCGATGCCACATCGGTCTGATCGTCCCGGCACCGGCCGCGACGTCGGCGTCGCCCGGGCCCCGACCGGAGGTGAATCCAGCCGGCCGGTACGCAACGGCGTTTCCACGGACACCCTGTCTACGCTGGTACCCAGCGCGAGACCGCCGATGGCCGGACGAGGACGGCGACGACGGTCGCCGCTCTCGTCCACGCACGGCCATCGAGGAGTTCCGCAGTGCCCGAGTCACGACGCCGCAAGCCCAAGAAGCCAACCCCGACCACCACCGCGGGCGCGTCGGCACGCAGGCGGAAGCCGCCGTCCCCGCCCTGGTTCGGCGGTCTGATCCTCGCGTTCTTCCTGGTCGGGATCGCCTACCTGCTCGTCTACTACTTCTCCAACGGCGGCGTCCTGGGGATGGAGGGGCTGGGCGGCTGGAACAGCCTTATCGGGTTTGGTTTTGTCGTCGTCGGACTGGCCGTGTCGACCCAGTGGCGATAGCCGGCCCGCACGCCAGACGCCCGATGGCCACGCCCGGCACAACCGCAAGAGCTTCCAGCCGTATTATTCATCCACAACCATTGTCCACAAGTGTGGATACCTCCACCTTGATCACCGATTACCCAGGGCATCCTGTTGTATCCTGAACGCCAGAAGATTTCCGGCTCCTCACCCTACGAAGCCACGATCGGGTTCTCCCGAGCGCTCCGCGTGGGCGAACGCGTGTTCGTCAGTGGGACTGGGCCGGTGTGGCCGGACGACACGGTTCCACCGGACGCTGAGCTGCAGACCCGGCGGTGCTTCGAGATCATCCGCACCGCACTGCGCGAGGCGGGCACCGATCTCGGTGACGTCACCCGTACCCGGATGTTCATCACCGATCCCGCCCACGCTCCGGCCGTCGGCGCCGTCCACGGCGAGCTGTTCGCCGCGATCCGCCCAGCCGCCACGATGGTCGTCGTTGCGGGACTACTCGACGAGCGTTGGGTCGTCGAAGTGGAAGCCGAGGCGATCCTTGGG
>NZ_CDWWXB010000082.1:11984-14157 GCF_977971855.1 Frankia sp. CoWAU3
TTCGGGTCCGACTGACGGCCGGCCCTGACGCCGGGTCCGGATCCGGGACCGTCAGCGCGCGATGACCGCCCTGCGCAGACGCGCCACGGCGCGTTCGGCGTCGCCGGTTGTGACGATCAGGCGCCGGAACTCGCCACCCGGGCGGACCTCCACCACGACCGCGGGCCGGCCGCGGTAGACAGCGACAAACTCCTTGCCGCCCCGCGACCGCCAGGTTCCGAGGGCCATGACGCGCGGCAGTCCGGTCCCGGGCGCCCGCCATCCGTGCACTTCCGCGAACGCATCCGCCGCCAGGCGTACGTCGAGTACCTCGTCGAGCCGCACGGAGACGTCCCCACGCACCGCGCCGATCCGTTCAAGCCCGCGCAGGACGACCTCGACCCGCTTGTCCACAACCTCCAGGCTGGCCACAGCTCCCACGTTAATGCCACAACCCGCTCGGGTTCGCCTGATCGCCGTGGCCACCTGTCCCAGGACCGGCCTGCACGATCAGGTCGAGGGGGACGGCCGGGCGTAGGCCTCGGCGTCCTCGGCCCTGATCACGTACATCACCGCGTTGATCAGGGCCAGATGGGTGAACGCCTGGGGGAAGTTTCCGAGATGGCGGCCACTGACCGGATCGATCTCCTCGGCATAGAGATCCAGCGGGCTGGCGAGGCTCAGCAGCCGTTCACACAGCTGCCGGGCACGGGTCAGCTCGCTGATCTCCACCAGGGCGGAGACCAGCCAGAACGAGCAGATCAGGAAGGCGCCCTCGGTGCCGGAGACCCCGTCGTCGGTCTCCTCCGTGCGGTAGCGCAGGACCAGCCCGTCAACGGTCAGCTCGTCGGCGATCGCGAGCACGGTGGCCTTCACGCGTTCGTCGGCCGCCGGCAGGAACCCGAGCAGCGGAATCAGGAGCAGTGAGGCGTCGAGCGCCTTCGATCCGTAGTACTGGGTGAACACACCGCGATGATCCATACCCTTCTCGCACACCTCGGCGTGGATCTCCTCCGCCACGGCCCGCCAGCGCGCCGCCGTCTTGGCGTCCCCCCGCATCTGCGCCAGCCGCCGACCCCGGTCCAGGGCAACCCAGCACATCATCTTGGACACGGTGAAGTGCTGCGGCGCCCCGCGCACCTCCCACATCCCGCGGTCCGGCTCCCGCCAGTGCGTGGCCGCCGCCTCGACGAGGCGCACGAGCACCGGCCAGAGCCGTTCGGAGAGGTAGTCACGGGACTTGGTGTGCAGGTACACGGAGTCGAGAACGACGCCCCAGACGTCGTGTTGACGTTGCAGTGCCGCTGCGTTGCCGATCCGTACCGGGTAGGCTCCCTCGTAGCCGGACAGGTGACCGAGGACCTCCTCGTCGATCTTCGGCTCGCCGCTCACCCGGTACATCACCTGGATGTCGTCGTCATCGTTCTCGGCGACGTCGGCGATGAACGAGAAGAAATCGTTGGCCTCGTAGTCCAGCCCGAGGGTGTACAGGCCCCACAGCGCGAAGGTGGAATCGCGGATCCAGCTGTACCGGTAGTCCCAGTTCCGTTCGCCGCGCGGGGTCTCCGGCAACGAGGTGGTCGAGGCGGCGAGCAGAGCACCGGTCGGCGCGTAGGTCAGTCCTTTCAGCGCGAGCGCGCTGCGCTGCAGATGGCGCCGCCAGGGATGGTCGGGAAACATTCCCCGCGACAGCCACTGGCGCCAGAACTCCGTTGTCCGGTCGACGGCGACGCACGCCTGCAGGTAGGTGTCCGGAAGCAGGGGCTCCTCCGGGCGCCAGGTGAGCGCGACGAACGCGGTGTCCCCCTCCCGCAGCGTGGTGCGAGCCAGTGCCCGCCGGCCGTCGAAACCGAGCCGCAGGTCGGTACGCAGCCGCAGCGTGACGTTGGTGCCCGCATGGCTGATCACGCCGGAGGAGTAATCCTCTCCCTCGTACTGCCAGGACTCGGGCTCACGGCCGTAGTCGAAGTTCGGCTCGCACACCAGGCTGAGATCCACCGAGCCGTGCTCACAGCGAGCCAGCCGGAGCAGCACGTGGTCGGCGTCCCAGTCGCTCGGCGTCCGACGGTGCGTGTTCGAACGCTTGTGGGTGCGATGCCAGCGCCCGACCACCAGGCAATCGGTGACGATGAGCCAGCCGTTCGGCGTCTGCCAGGTGGTCTCGAGAATGTTCGTCCCGGGGAGATAACGCCGG
>NZ_CDWWXB010000083.1:0-2266 GCF_977971855.1 Frankia sp. CoWAU3
AAACGACAAGCTCAGAGAGTGTCACAGCCGACGCCGCGCCACGTAACGGCGCGTTCCTACCGTCGTGGCATCACCCGCACCCCGGAGGATCATCTATGAGCGCCACCCTGGAAGGCGTCCCGACTACCGGCACCGTGACCGGTCCGTCCCGACGCGGCCGCTGGATCGACGACTGGCGGCCCGAGGACCGCACCTTCTGGAACAACGGCGGTTCCCGCATCGCCCGCCGAAACCTGATCTTCTCGATCCTGGCCGAGCACATCGGGTTCTCGATCTGGTCGCTGTGGGCGGTGACGGTCCTGTTCCTCGGACCGGCCTACCACATCGACCCGGCCGGCAAGTTCCTGTTGACCTCGCTGCCCGCGCTCGTCGGCAGTGCGCTGCGGATCCCCTACACCTTCGCCGTCGCCCGGTTCGGGGGGCGTAACTGGACCATCTTCAGCGCGGCGCTGCTCCTCGTGCCGACGATCCTCGCGGCCGTCGTTCTCTCCCCCGGCGTCTCCTACCCCACCCTGCTGATCGTCGCCGCGATCGCGGGGGTCGGAGGCGGTAACTTCGCCTCCTCGATGACCAACATCAACGCCTACTACCCGGAGCGGCTGAAGGGCTGGGCCCTGGGGCTGAACGCCGGCGGCGGAAACCTGGGGGTGGCCGCGATCCAGCTTGTCGGCCTGCTCGTCCTCGCCACCGCCGGCAAGGACCACCCCCGGGTCGTCCTTGCCGTCTACATCCCGCTGATCGTCCTGGTGACGCTCGGCGCGGCGCTGTTCATGGACAACCTGTCGAGCGCGAAGAACGACCGGGGGGCGATGCGCGACGTCGCCCGTGACGGTCACACCTGGGTGATGTCGCTGCTCTACATCGGCACGTTCGGGTCGTTCATCGGGTTCGGCTTCGCGTTCGGCCAGGTGCTCCAGGTGCAGTTTCACGACCAGTTCAGCACCCCGATCAAGGCCGCCTACCTGACCTTCCTCGGTCCGCTGCTCGGCTCGCTGATCCGCCCGGTCGGCGGCATCCTGGCGGACCGCATCGGCGGAGCGAAGGTCACCTTCGTCAACTTCGTGGCGATGGCTGCCGCGGCCGCGATCGTGCTCGTCGCCTCGCTGACGGAGTCGCTTCCTCTGTTCCTGGTCGGGTTCATCGCGCTGTTCGTCTTCAGCGGCGTCGGGAACGGGTCGACGTACAAGATGATCCCGGCGATCTTCCGGGCGAAGGCCCAGGCCAGCATCGACGCCGGTGGCGACCCGGTCGCGGCGCAACACTCGGCCCGGCGGCTGTCCGGAGCCCTCATCGGCCTGGCCGGCGCGATCGGCGCGTTCGGCGGGGTACTGGTGAACCTGGCCTTCCGGCAGTCGTTCCTGAGCTACCGGACCGGCAACGCGGCGTACATCTCCTTCATCGCCTTCTACGCGCTGTGCTTCGTGGTGACCTGGTTCGTGTATCTGCGGCCCTCGGCCAGGCGTCTCGCCGGCATCTGATCCCGGCTGTGCCCGGTGTTCAGGCCAGTTCGACGGCGACGGCGATCTCGCCGCCGGTCGGGCTCAGCGTGAGCTCCCGGATGCTGCCGGCGCTGCGCAGGTCCGCGGCCACCGACTCGACGAGGGCGACGAGGTCGGCCTCGCCGCTGATCCGGACGCTCGCGACCTCGGCCTTCTGCGACACCTTCGCCTCGGACTTGGCCCGGCGGACACCGGACAGCGCCGCCCCGACGGCGCCGAGGAGCTCCACGCGGGCGCCCTCGGCGAGCTTGCGGATCTCGGCGGCGTCCGGCCAGCTCGCCCGGTGCACCGAACCGGGACGCCACCAGGACCAGACCTCCTCGGTGACGAACGGCAGGACCGGGGCGAACAGCCGGAGCAGCGCTGACAGGGCCACCGAGAGCGTGGTGTGCGCGGAGGCCGCGCCCGCCGCCCCGGAGGAGCCGTACGCCCGGCCCTTCACAAGCTCGACGTAGTCGTCACAGAACCGCCAGAAGAACGACTCGGTGACCTCGAGGGCCCGGGCGTAGTCGTAGCCGTCGAAGGCCGCGGTGGCGGCGTCGACCACATCGGCCAAGGCGGCCAGCAGGGCACGGTCCAGCGGTTCACTGGCCGGGGCGGGGGCCGCCCCGGCGTCGGAGACCCCGGCGTCGGGGGTCACGGCAAGACCGAGCGCGAACCGGCTGGCGTTGAGGATCTTGATGGCGAGCCGGCGGCCGTTCTTCATCTGGCCGACATCGAAGGCGGTGTCGGTACCCGGCCGCCCGGACGCCGCCCAATAACGGACC
>NZ_CDWWXB010000083.1:2590-5332 GCF_977971855.1 Frankia sp. CoWAU3
GCGTCCGACCCATGCTCCTCGAGCAGGCCCATCGGGGTCACCACGTTGCCCTTGGACTTCGACATCTTCTTACGGTCCGGGTCGAGGATCCAACCGGAGATCGCCGCGTTCGACCAGGGCAGCACGTCGAACTCGGCGTGGGTGCGCACCACCGTCGAGAACAACCAGGTCCGGATGATCTCGTGCGCCTGCGGACGCAGGTCCATCGGGAAGACCCGGGAGAACAGATCGGTATCGTGCTCCCAGCCACTGGCGATCAGTGGGGTGAGCGAAGACGTCGCCCAGGTGTCCATCACGTCGGGGTCGGCGGCAAACCCGCCGGGCACGCCCCGCTGCTCGGCGGCGTACCCGGGCGGGACGTCGCTGGACGGGTCGACCGGCAGCGACGCCTCGTCGGGCACGATCGGCGCGTCATACCGCGGCGCACCGGCGGCGTCCAGCGGGTACCACACCGGGAACGGCACGCCGAAGAACCGCTGCCGGCTGATCAGCCAGTCGCCGTTGAGGCCGTCGACCCAGTTCTCGTAGCGGACCTTCATGTAGTCCGGGTACCAGCGCAGCTCCTGGCCGCGTCCACGCAGCGCGGCCCGCAGCGGCTCGTCCCGCCCGCCGTTGCGGAGGTACCACTGGCGGGTCGTCACGATCTCCAGCGGCCGGTCGCCCTTCTCGTAGAACTTGACCGGATGGGTGATCGGCCGCGGATCGCCGAGCAGCGCGCCGGACCCGGCGAGCAGTTCGACGATCCGCGCCCGGGCGCTGTGCACGGTCTTTCCGGCGAGCTCGGCGTACCGCTCCCGGCCTGCCGCGGAGGTGACGGCGCCCGGTGGGTCCGGGATGAACCGGCCGTCACGGCCGATCACCGCACGCGCCGGCAGCCGCAGCTCGCGCCACCACGTCACGTCGGTGAGGTCACCGAAGGTGCAGATCATCGCGATGCCGGATCCCTTTTCGGGGTCGGCCAACCGGTGCGCGACCACCGGGACCTCAACGTCGAACAGCGGGGTCCGCACCGTGGCGCCGAACAACGACTGGTAACGCGGGTCGTCCGGATGGGCGACCAGGGCGACGCAGGCGGGCAGCAGCTCGGGACGGGTCGTCTCGATGACAATCGGGTCCGCCAGATCCCCGGAGCCCGCCGGGTCCAGCCCGCTGCTCGGGGCGGAGACGCCCGACCGGGGGAAGGCCAGGCTGTGGTACGCGCCGGGGCGGTCCCGGTCCTCCAGCTCGGCCTGGGCCACCGCGGTACGGAAGGTGACGTCCCACAGCGTCGGGGCCTCGGCAAGATAGGCCTCCCCCCGAGCGAGGTTGCGCAGGAAGGCCCGCTGCGCAACGGTCCGCGACCGGGCGTCGATCGTCGCGTAGGTGTACGACCAGTCGACGGAGAGCCCCAGCCTGCGCCAGAGCTGCTCGAAGCCCTTCTCATCCTCCAGGGTCAGCCGCTCGCAGAGCTCGACGAAGTTGCGTCGCGAGATCGGGACCTGCTCCTTGCCGGGCTTGTCCGGCGGGGTGAAACCCGGGTCGTAGGGCAGCGACGGCTCGCAGCGGACAGCGAAGTAGTTCTGGACCCGGCGCTCGGTCGGCAGCCCGTTGTCGTCGAAGCCCATCGGGTAGAAGACCTCGCGACCCCGCATCCGCTGGTAGCGGGCGATCAGGTCGGTGTGGGTGTACGAGAAGACGTGCCCCACGTGCAGGGAACCGCTGACGGTCGGCGGCGGGGTGTCGATGGAGTAGACCTGCCCGCGGTCGACCGTCCGGTCGAACACGTAGGTGCCCTCGTCCTGCCATACCGTTGACCAGCGCGCCTCGATGCCGTCCAGGCTCGGCTTCGCCGGGACCGCGCGGGTGGACCGTTCCGTACCGTCTGTCGCAACCACAAGTAACGATCCTACGGGCGCCTCGATCGTGGTCATCGACCGCCGAGGTCCCCCGGTGCCCGGACCGGCGAGGTTCCGGCCCGGGCACGCACCCCGGAGCCGGAGCCGGAACGGGAACGGGAACGGGAAGCGGAAGAGGTCGACGGACGTGACGCCTCTCACGTTCCATGGGGAGTACACGACCGGCTGCCTTGGCAGGATGAACCGTTGAACGGACCGTACTCCCGTGCCGATCCCCACTCCGTGCCGATCCCTGGAGCGCCGGACGATGAGCGACCTGCCAGACCCGGACGAACTGCTCGCCATTGCGCTGACGATCGCCCGTGCGGCGGGTGACCTGCTCGCGCGGGGCCGGGAGGGCACCGTGGCCGCGGAGACGACGAAGTCGTCTCCCACCGACGTCGTGACCGCTCTCGACCGCGCCTCCGAGGCGCTCGTCGCCCGGCGGCTCGCCGAACTGCGCCCCGGCGACGGACTGCTCGGCGAGGAGGGTTCGGACTCCGCCGGCACGACCGGGGTGCGCTGGATCGTCGACCCGCTCGACGGGACGGTGAACTTCCTCTACCGGCTGCCCAACTGGGCGGTCTCGATCGCCGCCGAGGTCGACGGGGAGGTCGTCGCCGGGGTTGTGCACGCCCCGGCGCTGGGCGCGACCTACACCGCCACGCGGGGCGGCGGATCGTACCGGGACGGGGAACCGCTGACCGGCTCCACGGTGACGACGCTGGCCGGCGCCCTCGTCGCAACGGGTTTCGGCTACACGGCGTCCCGCCGGGCCGCGCAGGCCGCTGTCGCCAGCCGGGTGGTGCCCCGGGTGCGCGATCTCCGTCGGATGGGTGCGGCATCGCTGGACCTGTGCGCGGCGGCC
>NZ_CDWWXB010000083.1:5818-10354 GCF_977971855.1 Frankia sp. CoWAU3
GGTGGCGGTGGAGGCCGGACTGCGGGTCGGGGGGCTGCACGGCCGCCCGGCGGGCGAAGATCTCACCGTCGCCGCCCCGCCGGCCCTGTTCCCGGCGCTGACCGCCCTGCTCGCCGAGGATCCCCCCGCCGACCGCGACTGAGATCCCCGACGGGGCGAGCCCACCACCGGCCCCGCTCACGGCCAGGGCACGACGTCGTCGATTCCGGCTGCGACGAGCGCCCGGCTGAGACCGCCGCGGGAGCGGATCCCGAGGTACCACTGTCGACGGCGTAGACCAACTTGACGGTGGCGTCCCACTGTCCGGGCATGACGGTGTTCCTCCCCAACTGATACCGCTGACGGCGTGTCGCTTCTCAGTCCGGGAAACGGGAACGGGGGCGCGCGGCATGCGGGCCGGCGGGCGGGGCCGACCCGCCGGCCCCGGATCATCGGTCGTGGGCTACAGCAACGAGCGCAGGACGTACAGCAGGATCCCGCCGTGGCGGTAGTACTCCGCCTCGCCGGGGGTGTCGATCCGCACGACCGCCTCGAAGGTCCTGTCGCCGGCACGTACCGTGATGGGCGGGGTCCTCTCGTCCACCTCGGCGAGGCCCGTGATGGTGAACGTCTCCTCCCCGGTCAGGCCGAGCGACTCCACCGACTCGCCGGCGGGGAACTGCAGCGGCAGCACGCCCATACCGATCAGATTCGACCGGTGGATGCGCTCGTAGGACTCGGCGATGACCGCCCGCACGCCGAGCAGCGAGGTACCCTTCGCCGCCCAGTCCCGGGAGGAACCCGAGCCGTACTCCTTACCAGCCAGGATCACCAGCGGCACACCCTCGGCGGCGTATTTCTGCGCGGCGTCGTAGATGGCCAGCTGCTCGCCGTCTGGCAGGTGCCGGGTGACGCCGCCCTCGGTGCCCGGCGCCAGCCGGTTGCGCAACCGGATGTTGGCGAACGTGCCGCGGATCATCACCTCGTGGTTGCCGCGCCGCGACCCGTAGGAGTTGAAGTCGGCGGGCGCGACCCCGTGCTCGGTGAGGTAGCGGCCGGCAGGCGAGTCCTTCTTGATCGAGCCAGCCGGGGAGATGTGGTCGGTGGTGACCGAGTCGCCGAGCACCGCCAGCACCCGGGCGTCGATGATGTCGGTCCGGGCCTCCGGCTTCGCCGCCATCCCCTCGAAGTACGGAGGGTGCCGGACATAGGTGGAGCCGGGCGCCCAGGCGAACGTCCGCGACACCTCCCCGCCGTCACCGAGCGGCAGCGAACGCCAGCGCTCGTCACCGGACAGGTCGGCGTAGTCGGACTCGTACATCTCGGACTGGATGGCGTCGCCGACGACCGCGGCGACCTCGGCCTCGCTCGGCCAGATGTCACGCAGGTAGACGGGCTCCCCGCCGGTGCCGGTGCCCAGCGGGTCGGTGTCGAGGTTGATGTCCATGGTGCCGGCCAGCGCGTAGGCGACCACCAGCGGCGGGGACGCCAGGTAGTTCATCTTGATGTCGGGGTTGATCCGGCCCTCGAAGTTGCGGTTGCCCGACAGCACGCTGACCACCGCCAGGTCCGCGTCGTTCACCGCGGCACTGATCTCCTCCGGCAGCGGCCCGGAGTTACCGATGCAGGTGGTGCAGCCGAACCCGACCAGGTTGAAACCGACCTTGTCCAGGTAGGGCACGAGCCCCGCCCGCTCGTAGTAGTCCATGACCACCTTCGAGCCCGGCGCGAGGGTGGTCTTCACCCACGGCTTGCGGGTGAGCCCCTTCTCGACGGCGTTGCGGGCCAGCAGGGCAGCACCGATCATGACTTGCGGGTTGGACGTGTTGGTGCAGGAGGTGATGGCCGCAACGGCGACGGCGCCGTGGTCGATCTCGACGCCCGTGCCGTCGGCGAGGGTGACCGCCGTCGGGTTGGACGGGCGGGCGGCGACGTCCCGGACCACGGCGTTCACCGAGATCGGGGCGTCGGAGGGCTTGTCCGCGAATGCGGCCGCCGGGTCGGAGGCCGGGAAGGACTCGGCATCCGCCTCGTCCGCGCCGCCATTCGTGAGCACCAGGGGCTGGGCGTAGTCGACCAACGCCGCCCGGAAGGCCTGCTTCGCGCTCGCCAGCGGCACCCGGTCCTGCGGGCGCTTGGGCCCGGCAAGCGACGGCTCGACGGTGGACAGGTCCAGCTCAAGGGTGGTCGTGTAAGCGGCCTCGCGGCTCGGGTCGTGCCAGAGGCCCTGCTCCTTGGCGTACGCCTCGACCAACGCCACCAGCTCCGCGGGACGGCCGGTCAGCCTGAGGTAGTTCAGCGTCTCCGCGTCGATCGGGAAGATCGCGCAGGTGGAGCCGTACTCGGGGCTCATATTGCCGATGGTCGCCCGGTTCGCCAGCGGGACGTTCGTCACGCCGTCGCCGTAGAACTCGACGAACCGGCCGACGACGCCGTGCCGACGCAGCATCTCGGTAATGACGAGCACCATGTCGGTCGCGGTGGTGCCCGTCGGCAGCTCGCCGGTCAGCTTGAAGCCCACCACAGTGGGGATAAGCATGCTCACCGGCTGGCCGAGCATGGCGGCCTCGGCCTCGATGCCGCCGACGCCCCAGCCGAGCACGCCGAGACCGTTGATCATCGTGGTGTGGCTGTCCGTGCCCACGAGGGTGTCGGGGTAGGCCAGCGTCCCATCGGCCGTCTGCTTCGTGAAGACGACCCGGGCGAGGTGCTCCAGGTTGACCTGGTGCACGATGCCGGTGTTCGGTGGGACGACGGTGAAGTTGTCGAACGCCTCCTGACCCCAGCGCAGGAACTGGTAACGCTCCCGGTTGCGGCCGAACTCCAGCGCCGCGTTGAGCTCGAACGCGTCCGGCCGGCCGAAGTGGTCGGCGATGATCGAGTGGTCGATCACGAGCTCGGCGGGGGCCAGCGGATTGATCTTCGACGGGTCGCCGCCGAGGGCGGCCATCGCCTCCCGCATGGCGGCAAGGTCCACCACACACGGCACGCCGGTGAAGTCCTGCATGATGACGCGGGCGGGCGTGAACTGGATCTCCTGGCTGGGGGCGGCCGAGGGATCCCAGTTCGCCAGCGCCCGGACGTGGTCCGCGGTGATGTTCGCGCCGTCCTCGGTACGCAGAAGGTTCTCCAACAGCACCTTGAGGCTGTAGGGGAGTCGATCGGCCCCGGGCACCGCGTCCAGCCGCCTGATCGTGTAGGTGCGATCACCCACCACGAGCGATCCGGTACTGCCGAAGGTGTCCATCGTTCTCCTCCTCGTCGCCCGCCGCCCGCCACCCGCGAGCGGCGGGGCTCGCTCCCATAGCCCCGCCCGGCTGGCCGCACCATGGTGACACCGGACCCACGGCCCCGGGTGGGCACGCATCCGGCGCCTGCCTGCCTCGGCCAGCTCCGTCCCATCCTGGCATTCCGGCGCGTCTCGCACCGCGCCCGCGACGCTGTGACCCCGCCGACCCTCCGGGTCGGCGGGAACCGCCAGGGCCTCCCGAACAAGCTCGTCACGCCCGACTCCAGCAATTACTTAACACTGCTAACAGTAGCGGAAGCTGCCGGCGGCCCCTGCCCACAACGGCGGAATGTTCGGCGATAATCACCCCACCTGCGGGTGAACTCGTTCTTTCGGTCCCCGGTGCATCCCGGCACGCGTGCCACGACCGCGCGCCGCGCACGGCCTCGTGCAGGGCAGCGACGACGTCCTGGCTCAACGACCGGCGATCCAGCAGCTTCTCGGCCCGTGCCCGCGCGGCGAAGCCTCGGTCGCGCGCGGCGGGTGTCCGCCGGCCGGCCGCGGCGTCGGTGAGACACTCCGCCACCGCCACCGCGTCGCCGGGTGCCACCAGCCAGCCGGTCTCGTCGTCCACCAGCTCGCTGATCGACCCGAACCGCGTCGCCACGGTCGGTACCCCGCAGGCCGACGCCACCCCGATGGCGCCGTAGTCCTCCACCCAGGAGGACACCACGTTCACATCGGCGGCGGCGTAGTACGGCCGCACGTCGCGGACACCGTGCACCCAGCGCACCGCCGCCGCGCCGGGAAGCGCCCCGGCCCAGGCCCGGACCCGCTCGCGGTAACGGACCGCGGCCTCGTTGCGCCAACCGGCGACGTCCTCCCCGCCCTCGGGAGCCCCGCCCTCGGGAGCCCCGTCAACGAGGATCAGGGTGCCGCGGCCGCCCAGCTCGACGAACCGCGACCAGGCCGCCAGCAGTACCTCGTGGCCCGTCACCCCCCGGCCCGGATGGACAAGACGACCGGGCGGGTGGAAGTGCGCCACCCGCACCGCCACGAACCCGTCCTCGGGCAGATCGAGATCCGTCCGGACCGCCCGGCGCTCCCGGTCGTCCGCCGGCGTGAACCGGTCCAGATCCACGCCGTAGGACACGGTGCGCAGGCGGCGCACCGGCTGGCCGAGCGCGGCGTAGCGGCACCGGACGTCGGAGGTCGGCGCGATCAGCAGGTGATCGAGCCGGCAGAGCACCCGCTCGACCGGCCGGATCAGCGGGTGGTCCAGGTGCAGAGGGTTCGCGACCATGTACACGCGGGTGATCGTGGTGCCC
>NZ_CDWWXB010000083.1:10712-15011 GCF_977971855.1 Frankia sp. CoWAU3
GGTCAACTCCCGGGCCAGTGGACTGTCGACGTGGTCGGGCGGGGGCATCAGGACGATGACGCGGTCCCCGCTCTCCCTTTCGGCTACGGCGTGCGCGACGGGCCACCGCGGGCCGTCCCCCGCCTCGAGCAAGGTGACTATCTTCATCGTGAGCGGTCCTTTCTGGTCGTGGCCGGACGGTGGCACCCGGACGGGCGGGGACGCCGGCTACGACCACACCGCCGTGATGTCGCGTTGCCAGTGCTCCATCGTGAACGGGGACCGGCGCAGCAGACGCATCGCCTCCCGGCGCTGATCAATGGTCGGGGGAACGGCGGTGAGCATCTCGGCGGTGTCGGCCCAGACCGCGTCGGAGATGCGCAGCGGCAGGATCGTCACGCCGGGGAGCAGCCGGGCGATCTCGTCGACCCCGGGCAGGTCCGCGCAGAGCACGGGCGTCCCGACCGCACAGGCCTCGAGCACGATGCCAGGCAGGCCCTCGTGGCGGGAGGTGACCAGCAGCAGCGAGACCGCGACCAGCAGGCGTGGGATCTCAAGCACCTCGCCGGTGAACTCGACGTGGTCAGCGACGCCGCGCCGAGACGCCAGCGCGACCAGCCGGGCTGTCTCGGCGGCATCCTGACGACCCACGAAAAGGAGCCGGGCGTTCACAGACCGCCCCCGCAGCGCCGCGAGAATCTCCACGGCCCGGTCCCGGCCCTTCACCGAATCCGGGCAGGCAACGTGGACGATGGTGACAAGCTCCTGATCGTCCTCGGCGAGTTCCTCCGCGCGGCGGCGGGCCGCGATGGCGACGCCGACCGGTTCCAGCTCGACGCCGTGGTAGATGACGCGGCAACGGGAGTCGAGCCGCCAGTTCTCCCGCCACAGACCCCGCATCGCCGCCTCGCTCACCGCGACCAGATGGGTGGCGAACCGGTCGAGCAGCAACCGGCCGACGATCCGCCGCACCCGGCCGCCCAGGCTGTCGCCGTGCCGGTCCGGGGCATCGGCGAGGTAGGCGACGCGGCGCCGAACCCCCCCGAGCCGGGCCAGCGCGAGGACCACCCCGGAGAAGATCGTCACGTCCGCCTGCGCTACCTCCGCCTGCACCACGTCCGGGCGTACTTGACGCAGCAGCCTCAGGAAGGACCATGGAAAGCGCCAGTCGGCCCGGCAGTGGTACACCTCGCCGCCGAGCGCCCGGATCTCACCGTCGAACGCTCCTGCCGCGCCGGACGTCACCGCGAACAACAGCCGGAACTCGTCCTGGTCGAGGCGGCGGAGCAGGTTCACGGCCCCCAGATGGATGCCGGAGCGCTCCATCCGGTTCAGCACCTTCAGCACCGTTATCGGGCCCCGGCGCCGCCACCCACTCGGCCGGTGATGGAACCACGCGTCGGTGGCGACGACCCGCATGGCACCCGCCCCTCCGCCCGCACCCTCTCGATGACGATAATTTTCAGTTATCATTCAACTACATAAAGATACATAAAGATACGGGACGCCGCGAGGGTGGGATGGCGTCAGAAGGTGGGAGGGCGTCACAGGGGTTCCACGGCGAACGCGAGCTCGTCGTGCCGCGCGACCTGCGCAGGTATCAGCGGGTGTCCCCCGCCTGCCGCCACCGGCCGGCGGCCCCGGTCGTGCGTGGGCAGCCAGTGCCGGGTGTCGAGGACCGCACGGGCATGCCGCGCCACCTGGTCACGGTCGAAGGCGTCGTGGTCGACCAGGAGCACCACCAGATCCGCGGCCGCAAGCTCTCCCGCATCCACCTCCACCAGGGTCACCCGGGGCGGCAGCCGGGCCGCGTCGACGTGCGGGTCCGCCGCTCGCACGTGGGCACCGAGGTCGGCGAGCAGGGTGGCCACCCGCGTCGCGGGCGACTCGCGCGCATCCCCGGTGTTCTTCTTGTAGGCGAGTCCCAGCAGCAGGATGCGGCTGCCCGCGACCGACCGCCGCCGGGTGTTGAGCATCTCGGTGACCCGCCGCACCACGTGGTCAGGCATATGGTCGTTGATGTCGTTGGCGAGCTCGACGAATCGGAAGCTGCGGCCGAGGCTGCGGCGCACCCGCCAGGACAGGTACGACGGGTCGATGGGCAGGCAGTGACCGCCGACCCCCGGGCCGGGAGTGAACCGCAGATACCCGAACGGCTTGGTGGAGGCCGCGTCGATCGCCTCCCACACGTCGACGCCGAGTTCGTGCGCGAACATCGCCAGTTCGTTCACCAGCGCGATGTTGACATGCCGGAAGGTGTTCTCCAGCAGTTTGGTGAGTTCGGCGGTCCGGGTCGAGCCGACCGGAACCGTCCGCTCGACCACGGTGCCGTAGAAGGCGCTCACGGCCGCCAGGGAGTCCTCGTGCACCCCGGAGACGACCTTGGGGGTGTTCACCAGGTTCCACACCCGGTTACCCGGATCGATCCGCTCCGGCGAGTAGCCGAGATGGAAGTCGATACCGGGGTGCAGACCGGAACCCTCGGTGAGCAGCGGGGCGAACAGCTCCTCGGTCGTCCCCGGATAGGTCGTCGACTCCAGGATCACGGTCACGCCCGGCCGGACCAGCGGCGCGAGGCTGCGCGCCGCGCCCACGATGTAGGACAGGTCGGGAGCCCCCTCCCGCAACGGGGTAGGGACAGTGATCACCGCGACGTCGAACGCCGCGGCGCGGGCGTAGTCCGACGTCGGCTCGTACCGGCCCGACCCCAACGCTGCCGCGAGCTGCCTGTCGGGGATGTCCTCAACGTAGGACCGCGCGGCGGCCAGCCGGGCGACACGGCTCGCGTCCACGTCCACCCCGACGACCCGCCAACCCACATCGACCGCCCGCATCGCGAGCGGGAGACCGACGTATCCCTGCCCGACGACCACCAGCTTCTTCGAAGTCATACACATAGTGTGTCAGATTGTTTACGTAGAGAGAGGTAGGTGGCTAGCTGTGTCCCGGGCCGGCGGACGGATCGCCGGATCCGGTGCGCCCGGACGGCCCGGTTCCGGCGGGGGTGCGACCACCCGGGCCAGAATTCGCGCGATGCGGCGGGCGGCGTGGCCGTCCCACAAGGCCGGACGCCGGGGCGCAGGCGGCCGCTCCAGGGTGTCGAACGCGGCCGTGACCACCACCCGCCGGTCCCGACCCACCACCCGGTTGGTACCCTCGGTAACAGTCAATGGACGTTCCGTCGAGTCGCGGAGCGTCAGGCACGGTACTCCCAGCACGGTGGACTCCTCCTGCACGCCGCCGGAATCGGTGAGCACGAGACGCGCCCCGGCCTGCAACGCCAGGGAGTCGAGATAGCCCACGGGTCCGAGCAGCCGAACCCCCGGGGGGAGCATCCCGGCCAGCCGCGCCGCCGTACGGGGATGCGCCGGGAAGACCAGCGGGCAGCGCACCGCGATCTCCCCGAGCGCCCCGAGCAGCCCGGCGAGCACGTCCGGATCGTCGACGTTGGCGGGCCGGTGCATGGTCACCAGGCCGTACCCGCCCGGGTGCAGGCCGAGCTCGGTCAGCGTCGGCCGGCCCAGCGCCTCGTCCCGGCACGCCAGGAGGGTGTCCACCATGACGTTGCCGACGAGATGGACCGCCCGGGGGGGCAGGCCCTCCCGGTACAGATGCTCCACCGCGTCCGGTGAGGTCGCGAACAGCTGGTCGCACACGTGGTCGGTGACAATGCGGTTGATCTCCTCGGGCATGGACCGGTCACCGCTACGCAGGCCCGCCTCCACGTGGGCAACGGGCACGCCCGCCTTCGCCGCGACGAGCGCACAGGCCAGAGTTGAGTTGACATCGCCGACCACGACGACGATCTCCGGGGCAAGCCGGTCGAGCAACGGCTCGAACGACGTCATGACCGCGGCCGTCTGCACGGCGTGGGAGCCCGATCCGGCCGCGAGGTGATGGTCAGGGGGGCGTAGCCCGAGATCGGCGAAGAACACCTCGCTCATCGCCTCGTCATAGTGCTGACCGGTGTGCACGAGCGTGGTCCGGAAACCCTCCGCGTCGAGGGCGTCCAGAATCGGCTTGATCTTGATGAAGTTCGGCCGCGCCCCGGCCACGACCACCGCGTGCGGCCTCGGCGCGAGCCCGGACTCGGCGAGCATCGGGACCGGTCCGGACCGGCGGCGCGCGGCCGCGAGCGGAGCCCGCGGCGCGGGCGGACCATCCACCGGTACACCGGCGACGGGCTCACCACCCGCCGGTACGCCGGTCACGAGCGAACCCCGGAACGATCCGATCCGCCGCGCGGCTGGTCGACGACGGTAGGCCCGGCGGGACGGGCCGCCCCAGCCCGCCCGACGGGGGCCGCGAGCCCGTCGCGCG
>NZ_CDWWXB010000084.1:0-11835 GCF_977971855.1 Frankia sp. CoWAU3
GGGGCCCGGACTGGCGGTCGTCCGAGCCCGGGACGCACAGTGGTGGCCCGGGAGCCGCCCCCGGCATGGCGGCCGTCGGCGGCGGGTTCTCCCGCGGCGGGGCCCGTCCCGGGATCAGCGGGGGGTGGTTCCCGGGGTTCGCCACGGGCTTGCCGGACGCACCGCCTCGGCCGCCCGCATCAGCGCTTGGGCCAGCCGGCGGGCCTCGTCCGGATCCAGGTAGGCCGCGGCAAGGGTGTCGAGCATGGGCGCATCCAACCGGAGCAGGATGACCGGAGCCTTCCCGGCGCTCGCCGGTGGCTCGGGACGTACCGTTATCTCCGCCTGCCCGATCCGGGTAACCATAATGCCGTCCTGCGGGTCATGGTGGACCAGCGCCATGTTCACCCCATCGTGTGTCCGGGCCGAGATATTTGACGTTCGTTGCATATGTTGGACTCTTGTTGTGGCCGCTTGGTTGTTCCCGTCGGCGGTACAAACGGTGACACTCCCGAACCGCATGCCCGCCCGCGTCGCCGCGCCCGGCGGCCCGTCGGCAGGTTCTGCGCCCTATCGATGTTCGACCCGGCCCGGCTTCCCCTCCGCGCCCGGCGGCCCGCGCTGTCGGCGTCCGGACGTTTCAGCGTGCTCCCCAGGCGTAGGTCTGCTTGACCAGCCGCAGGTAGACGAACGTCTCGGTGGCGAGGACCTGTGGCAGAGCGCGGATCTGCTCGTTGATCAGTTCGAGCAGGTGCTCGTCGTTCTCGGCGACGATCTCCACGATGAGATCGAAGGATCCGGCCGTCAGGACGACGTAATCGACCTCGGGCAGCGCGGCAATCGTGTCGGCGACGACGCGGGTGTCCCCGGTGACCCGCACTCCGATCATCGCCTCCCGGTGGAAGCCCACCCGGAGCGGGTCGGTGACGGCGACGATCTGCATGATGCCGGCGTCGAGTAGACGCTGCACCCGTTGGCGCACGGCCGCCTCGGAGAGCCCGACCGCCGCCGCCATGGCCGCGTAGGATCGCCGGCCGTCCTGCTGCAGCTGCTCGATGATGGCCTTGTTGACATCGTCCAGCAGGGTGTCGGAGCTAAGTCGCTGGCCGGGCGACCGTCGCGACTGCACCCGGTGTCCTCCTCAGTCCTCTGTGGCGGTTCCTCACGCCCGTTCCCGCTGGCCTGCCCCTGCTGCCATCGTATGGCCGTCGATGAGTGAACTGGGAAGCGAGCCTTATCCACGCAATCTTCGACGGATTCCATCGTCAAACTGCCGATCAGGCTACGCTTTCAGTGGCTGATCGGTGGAAAGGATGCGTGGATAGTGTCGAATGTGACTGCCTCCGGGAGCGGTGCGACCCGGGTTGTGCCGCAGGCCAGGGTCGCGGAGTTGGCCGCGCGCGAGTCCGCCCGCCTCGACGTCCGCACCCGGGGCTCGGAGGCGCTGCATGCGCGGGCGGTGCGGTCGATGACCTCCGGGGTGCCGTCGTCCTACCAGGTGCGTGATCCCTGGCCGATCTACCTCACCCGCGGTCTCGGGTCGAAGGTCTGGGACGTCGACGGCAACGAATACTCCGACTTCCACAACGGGTTCGGTTCGATGGTGCAGGGGCACGCCCACCCGGCGATCGTGCGGGCCGTGACCGAGCGGGTGGCGCTCGGTACGCACTTCGCGATGCCCACCGAGGACTGCGTGGTGGTCAGCGAGGAGTTGGCCCGCCGCTTCGGGCTGCCGCAGTGGCGCTACGTCAACTCCGGCTCCGAGGCGACGATGGACGCGATCCGCATCGCCCGCGGCGTCACCGGCCGCGACACGATCGTCAAGATCTTCGGTTCGTACCACGGGCACCACGACTACGTGATGGTGTCGATCGGGACCCCGTACGACGACATCGGTCCGGCCGAGAACATGAACTCGCTAGGTTACGGTGCCGGGATCCCCCGGGTGGTCGTCGACCTCACGGTGCCGGTCCCCTTCAACGACGCTCCGGCGATGGAGCGGCGGATCGCCGCGCTCGCCGCCGAGGGACGCCTGCCTGCCTGTGTGATCATGGAGGCGGCGATGATGAACCTCGGCGTCGTCCTGCCGGAGCCCGGTTACCTGGCGGCGGTCCGGGAGATCACCTCCCGGTACGGGGTTATCCTGATCTTCGACGAGGTCAAGACGGGGCTGTGTGTGGCGGCCGGTGGGGCCACCGAGAGGTTCGGCGTGCGCCCGGACCTGGTGACCCTGGCCAAGGCGCTCGGTGGCGGGCTGCCGTCCGGGGCGATCGGCGCGACGGCGGAACTGATGGAGGCCGTGGCCTCGGACCGGGTGAAACAGGTCGGCACGTACAACGGCAACCCGCTGACCATGGCTGCCGCCCGGGCGAGCCTGTTCGAGGTGCTCACTCCCGACGCCTACACCCACCTCGATCGGCTGGGTGGCCGGTTGACCGCCGGCTGCGACGAGATCCTGACCCGGCACGGCATTCCCGGCTACACCGTCGGCATCAGCTCGAAGGGATGCGTGCACTTCACTGACGCCCCGATCCGTGACTACACCTCGTTCATGGCGCACCAGAACGTCGAGTTGCCCGAACTGGCCTGGCTCTACAACGCCAACCGCAACGTCCTCATGGCGCCCGGGCGCGAGGAGGAGTGGACGTTGTCGGTGCAGCACACCGACGCCGATGTCGACCGCTACCTCGACAGCCTCGACCAGATGGCCCGGGACCTCGTCGGCTGAGCCGGCCCGATCCCCCAGGAGGGACCAGAGACATGGATGCGATCTTCGCCAATCTCATCGGTGGCGTCTCCACCCCGGCCGTCGATGGCGAGACAATGCCCATCCTGAACCCGTCGACGGCGGACCTGCTGGCGCAGGCACCCCGGTCGGGGCCGGCCGACGTCGACGCGGCCGTGGCGGCCGCGAGCGCGGCGTTCGAAGGCTGGCGGGACACCACGCCCGCGCAGCGGTCCCGGGCACTGCTGCGGGTGGCCGACGCGCTGGAGGACCGGGCCGACGAGGTCGCGGCGGTGGAGAGCGCGAACACCGGCAAACCGCTGCGGCTCACCGTGGACGAGGAGGTCGGGCCGTCCGCCGACCAGATCCGGTTCTTCGCCGGGGCCGCGCGGCTGCTCGAGGGCCGGTCGGCCGGCGAGTACCTGGCGGGGCACACCAGTTATGTCCGCCGCGAGCCCATCGGGGTCTGTGCCCAGGTCACGCCCTGGAACTACCCGCTGATGATGGCGGTCTGGAAGGTCGCGCCGGCGATCGCGGCGGGCAACACCGTCGTGCTCAAGCCCTCCGACACCACCCCGGCCTCCAGCCTGCTGCTTGCCGAGATCGCCGCGGAGTTCCTCCCGCCCGGCGTGCTCAACGTGGTGTGTGGCGATCGTGACACCGGACGCGCGCTGGTGGCCCATCCGGGCCCGGCGATGGTCTCGGTGACCGGCAGCGTGCGGGCCGGGATGGAGATCGCCTGGGCCGCGGCGGACTCCTTGAAGAGGGTGCACCTCGAACTCGGGGGCAAGGCGCCGGTCATCGTCTTCGACGACGTGGATCCGGCGGTGGTGGCGCGGCAGATCGCCGAGGCCGCGTACTTCAACGCCGGCCAGGACTGCACGGCTGCGACCAGGGTGCTGGCCGCGCCGGGCGTCCACGACGACCTCGCAGCCGCCCTGGCCGAGGCGGCCGGGAAGACTGCGACTGGATCGCCGGAGGAGCCCGACGTCGACTACGGGCCCCTCAACAACGCGGGCCAACTGGCCCGGGTGAGCGGTTTCGTGGAGCGGGCACCCGAACATGCCGAGGTGCTCGCCGGCGGTGCTCCGCTGGACCGGGCGGGCTACTTCTACCCGGCCACGGTCGTCTCGGGTCTGCGCCAGGACGACGAGCTCATCCAGTCCGAGGTGTTCGGCCCGATCATCACGGTGCAGCGGTTTGACTCGGAGGACACCGCGGTCGCCTGGGCCAACGGGGTCGAATACGGCCTGGCCTCCAGCGTCTGGACCCGCGATCACGGCCGGGCCCTGCGGGTCGCCCGCCGACTGGACTTCGGCTGCGTATGGATCAACACGCACATCCGGCTGGTGGCGGAGATGCCGCACGGTGGGTTCAAGAAGAGCGGGTACGGCAAGGATCTGTCGGTCTACGGCCTGGAGGACTACACCAGGATCAAGCATGTGATGAGCAACATCGAATTCTGACCATCAGGTTCTGACCACCAGGTCAGAAGCGGTCGGGCGCGGGGAGCCGGGTGCGAGTCCCGGGCGGGCTCCCGGGGTAGGTCGTGGAAGTAGGATGGTGTGCTTCGAGCGGGGGCAGGTGGGTGGCGGCGAGTCGCGGGTGGGTGGTGGCGAGTGAGGAAGAATCCAGCCTCGGTCGTGGCATCGGCAGACGGGACGACGAGCACCGGAGGCGGCCGTGCCCATGGCGTGCCCCGGGTGGGCCCGCTGACCTCCCGCTTCGTCACGGTCCACGGGTACCGGCGGTGCTATCTGCGGGCCGGGCGCGGGCCGGTTCTGCTGCTCATCCATGGCATCGGGGACAACGCGCGCACCTGGGCCTCGATCATCCCGAAGTTGGCCCGCCGGCACACCGTCATCGCTCCCGACCTGCTGGGACACGGTGAGTCGGACAAACCGCGCGGTGACTACTCGGTGGCCGGCTACGCGTGCGGCATGCGAGACCTGCTCACCATCCTCGGGGTCGAGCGCGCCACGGTCGTCGGACACTCGCTGGGCGGCGGGGTGGCCATGCAGTTCGCCTACCAGTTCCCGGAGCGCTGCGAGCGGTTGGTGCTGGTCGCCACCGGCGGGGTCGGGCCGCACCTGCATCCCGCGCTGCGGGCGGCGGCCGTGCCCGGAGCCGGGGCGGTGCTGTCCCTGATCGGCATGCCGCCGGTGCGGGTCGCCGGCTGGACCGGAATGCACGCGCTGCGCCTGCTGCACACCGATCTCGGGCGGGACGCCGACGATCTCCTGAACGTCTTCGACTCGCTGGGCGTACCCACCGCGCGGGCGGCGTTCCTGCGCACGCTACGGTCGGCGGTGGACGGGCGTGGGCAGTCCATCACGATGCTGGACCGGTGCTACCTCGCCGCCGGGATGCCCTCGCTGATCGTCTGGGGTGACCGGGATGCCGTCATCCCGGTTGAGCACGCGTGGATGGCGCACGAGGCGATGCCGGGGAGCCGCCTGGAGATCTTTGCCGGTGCCGGGCATTTCCCCCATCACACTGACCCCGAACGCTTCCGGGCGGTTCTCGAGGATTTTCTGGCGACCACCCGGCCGGCGAGTCACTCCCCGCAGCAGTGGCGGACGATGCTGCGTGAGCACGGCCGCTCGACCAGGACCACGGAAGTGTCCGCGCCCGCCGCCCAGCCGTCGGGCGCGCGTTCGGCCCCGGCGGAAGCCGCGGGTCGTGGCCTCGGTCGTGGCCTCACCCGGAGCCGATAAACGGGCACGGCTGCCGGCCACCGCGGGGCCGGGATCCGCCGTTATACGTTCACCGAGGTGACCCGTCGCATCGGAGCGGACCCGCTATGCATCCACGACCCGGTTGGCCATCCATAGCCATGCCTTGCGGGAAGTCACCCGGTGAGATGCGTCGGTGCCGTTCTCGGCTGAACCGCTCTCGCGGAAGCTCTTCCCGGTCACCGATGGATCCGGCCAGCCGAGGATCAAGGACTCTCGTACCTCTTGGCGTGCCGCCTGTTCGGGCCAGAGTCTTCGCGTGATGCGCTGTCTTCCGGCTCGGGTCTGCATTAACTGGTCGGCACCCGCTATCGTGGAGTTCAACGGGCAGGCCGACGTCAATATGGCCTATCCTTGGTGGCGTAACACCAAAGTCCTCTCAAATCTCGGAGGTCGACCCTTGGCACGCCGTGCACGACTCAGCTGGCCCCAGGAACGGCGCCAGGCGAGTGAGGTGGTTGTCCGCCGGGTCGACCCCGGTCGGGGCTGGACCCTGGAACAGGCTCGTGACCTGCTACGACAGGGATACTCCGTCGAGCATGTGGCGGAACGCACCGGGTTTCCGGAGCAGATGCTGAAAGTCGCCGAGGAGGACTGAGTGCAGCCTCCCGACATCCCGGTGTCAAGAAAGTGCCACGATGCGCCATCGTCGGCCGCCGGCGCGGGAGTGAGTGTTATCCCTTTCGTGGTCAATCCGCAGGTTCGGGGAACCGATCTTTCCCTGGTGATCGAGGGCGACGCCGGCTATAGCTTGCACGGCGCTATCCTAACCAGCAGTGATATGACGGTGTGCCGGAGTCGCGTCACGCTGCGCACAACTGAATCAACGACTTCGCCTGGTTGACCACCCAATTCGTCTGACCTTGGCGCATCTACGACAGTCGCGTCACCGGGCACCCCTGCTGGCTATGCCCGGGTGGCACCCGTCACGCGTACCAGCCGGCGTAGATGGTCACTGTAGACCGCATCGAGCCCGTAGCCGGCTAGCCGGGTCAGTGTGGTTGTTCGTTGCGCATCCCACCCGAACACGGCGATACCCAGGTCGTGGAGAACACCGACGATGCCGGCCCGTGGTGGGGTCCATTCACGCGCGCGCAGGTTGAGGGCGGTGACTCCGACAGCCCGGAGTTCATCGCCGTACGCGGTCATTCCGCCGCCGGTGACGATGTCGCGGATCGACGTCGAGTTCACCAGCCGGACGTCGTCATCCAGCGGTCGGTATTTCGCGAGGTCCGTGAGCCCGCCGCACAGCCACAGCCGCCTCGCGGCCTCGCCGCCACCGGCCTCGCGGGCGACGGTGACGACGGCCGCCGCCGCGTCCGCCCAGCTGCCCGGCGGGCCCTTCAGATCAAGACTGAACTCGAAGGACGTACCCAGCTCCGCGTAGAACTCCGCGAGGGTTGGCAGCCACCCCGGCAGGCGGTCGGCGGTCAGGTCGGGAATCCGCCGACGCCGCCCGGGCGGGCCGAACACACCGTCATGATGCAGGACCGGAACGCCGTCGGCGGCGAGCCAGACGTCCGACTCCAGCCCACTCGCCCCGCCGGCCAGAGCGCGACGGAACGCGGGCAGGGAGTTCTCCCGCTGGCCGGGGGCGGGAGAACCACGATGCGCAAAACCGATCATGAAGAGCCGTTGAACGACTGCAGCGCGACGTTGTGGAGATGCCCGTTGGTGGTGAGCACCGTGCCGTGTCCCGGTCCCCGGCGCCCGCCCAGGTCGGTGAACCGGCCACCGGCCTCCTCGACGATGACCTGGAGCGCGGCCATGTCCCAGAGCGACACCGCGGGTTCGCAGGCGAGGTCCACGGCGCCCTCGGCGACCATCATGTGCGACCAGAAGTCGCCGTAGGCGCGGGTCCGCCAGACCTGGCCGGCGAGGTGGAGGAACTCCTCCAGCCGGTCGGCGGTCTGCCAGCCCTCGACGGAGGCGAAGGACAGGAAGGCGTCACCCAGGCTGGTGACCGAGGAGACCTTCAGGGCACGGGTGTCGCCAGTGGCGTCGCGAGTGAAGGCGCCGGTGCCCCGGGCTCCCCACCACCGTCGGCTCATCGCCGGGGCGCTCGCGACCCCGACGACCATCTCGCCGTCCACCTCGAGTCCGAGCAGGGTGCCCCAGACGGGCACGCCGCGCACGAAGTTCTTGGTGCCGTCAACGGGGTCCAGGATCCAGCGCCGACGGGCGCCCGATCCGACGAGACCCTCCTCCTCGCCGAGCACGGCGTCGCCCGGCCGGGCCACGGCGAGCCGTTTGCGGATCATGGACTCGACGGCGGTGTCGGCGTCGGAGACCGGGGTGTTGTCCGGCTTCGACTCGACGTGCAGGTCCACTGCCTGGAATCGGGAAAGAGTGATCCGGTCGGCGGCGTCCGCGAGGCTGAGCGCGAGGGCCAGATCGTCGGCGATGGCGACGGTGTCGGAGTCCGCGGTCGGTTCGATGCTCACGGATGCGGGGTTAGGCGGGGTCACGCCTGCGAGACTACGAGCCGAGCGCCACCGCGCGTCGGTGGTCCCGGGCGCTGGACACCAGGTGGCGGGGTGAGTGTGACCAATCTCCCGATCTATTGCGATCAAGGTGAGGCTCCGCGGGTGCCGAGCAGCCGGCGCAGGCTCGCCAGCCGGGCGGCGTCGGCATGGCCGTCCCGCACCGCCGAGTCCAGAGCGCAGTCGGGGGACGGCGCCAGGTGCTCGCATCCGGGCTGACAGTGCGCGGCGGCCGCGGCGAGGTCCTCGAAGGCGCGCAGCACCCGGTCCGGGGACACCGCGCCGAGCCCGAACGACCGGACACCCGGGGTGTCCACGACAGTGCCCCCCTGGGACAGCCGCAGTGCGACAGCGGCCGACGAGGTGTGCCGGCCGCGGCCGGTCACGGCGTTGACCTCGCCGATCGCCCGGTCCGCCGCCGGCACCAGCCGGTTCACCAGGGTGGACTTGCCGACCCCGCTGTGCCCGAACAGCACACTGACCCGATTGGTCAGCAGCTCCAGCAGCGCGCGCAGGTCCCCACCGGGGCGCGTGGTCACGACGGGGAGTCCGAGTGGGCGGTACAGGTCCACCAGCACTGCCGGATCCGCGAGATCCGTCTTGGTCAGGCACAGGACCGGGGAGAGCCCGCCGTCGTAGGCGGCGACCAGGCATCGGTCGATCAGGCCGGGCCGCGGCGGCGGATCGGTGACCGCGCAGACGATGACCAGGACGTCGGCGTTCGCGACGATCGGGCGCTCCACCGGATCGCTGTCGTCGGGGGTGCGCCGCAGGACGCTCGTGCGTTCCTCGCGGCGGACGATGCGCGCCAAGAGGCCCGCCGCCCCGGAGACATCTCCCACGAGGGCCACCCGGTCACCGACTATCACGGAGGTCCGGCGCATCGACCCACCGCGCACGGCCGCGACCAGGAGGTCGGCCATCGCGTCGAGCCGGCAGGTGTACCGGCCGCGGTCGACACCCACTACCACCGCCGCGACCGCCTCGGCATGGTCGGGCCGGTCCCGGGTCCGGGGGCGCGATCCCCGGCCCGGCCGGACCCGGACGTCGTCCTCGTCCAGCTCGCGGGCCATCGGACTAGCCGCCGGCGCCGTCGGCCTGGCCCGGGGGGCGTCGCGTCGCGCCGCTCATTGGTCCAGCATCGCCGTCCACATCTCGGGGAAGTCCGGCACCGTCTTGCCAGTCGTCGCGATGTTGTCGATGACGATCCCGGGCACCACGAGGCCTACCACCGCGTAGGCCATCGCCAGCCGATGATCGGCGTGCGGGTCGAGTCGGGCGCCGTGCAGGGGCGCCGGACTGATCGCCAGTCCGTCGTCGGCGACGGTGATCCGTGCGCCCAGGCGACCGAGTTCGAGGGCCAGGGCGGCCAGCCGGTCGGTCTCCTGCAGCCGCAGATGCGCGATGCCCCGTAGCCGTGACGGCGAGTCGGCGAGCACGGCGAGGGCGGTCAGTATCGGAGCGGCCTCCCCGAAGTCGGACAGATCGACGTCGATCCCGTGGACGGCACCGCCGCCGGTGATCTCCAGGCCCGCCGGCATGCGCCGGGCCGTGCCTCCCATCGCCACCAGCAGATCGGGCAGCAGCCGGCCGGGCTGCTCGGTCGACTCCGGCCAGTCCGGGATCATCACCCGCCCGCCGGTGGCGACCGCCGCCGCGAGGAAGGCCGCCGCGCTGTTCATGTCCGGTTCGATGGTCCGGTCCGCGGCGGTCGGCCGGCCCGGTTCGACGCGCCAGCGCCGGGTGTCCGCCACCGGGCCGGCCGCGGGGGAGCACACGGCGTCGACCTCGACCGTGGCACCGGCGGCCCGTAGATCCGCGACGGTCATGTCCAGGTAGGGAGCCGATGGCAGCCGGGACCCGCGGTGGACGACCGTCACCCCGGTGTCGTAGTGCGGGGAGGCGAGGAGCAGCCCCGAGACAAGCTGGCTGGAGTGGGAGGCATCCACGATCACCTCGCCGCCACGCAGCCGCCCTCGGCCGTGCACGGTGAAGGGCATTCGGTCGCCGTCGATCTCGGCGCCGAGCTCGCGCAGCGCGCCGAGCAGCGGGGTGAGCGGACGCTCGCGCATCCGCGCGTCTCCGTCAAAGACGACGTCGCCGCGGGTCAGCGTGGCCAGTGCCGGGGTGAAGCGCGCCACGGTGCCCGCGTTTCCGCACTCCGCGCGCGCGGTGGGTGCGGCGCTCGGTGTCGGGTGGCCGTGGACGACCCAGTCGGGACCCTCGGTGGATACTTCGATACCCAACGTCCTCAGCACCCCGGCCATCAGCAGGGTGTCGCGGGAGCGCAGCGCACCCCGCAGCCGGGAGGTTCCGTTCGCCAGCGCGGCGAGCACGAGTGCCCGGTTTGTGCCGGACTTCGAGCCGGGCACCGCGACGACGGCCTCGACCGGTTGCCGTGCGAGTGGAGCCGGCCACGGATCGGACTGCGTTCCGGTGGCTTCGCTACCCGTCAGGATGCTCACCATGACAGCATGCCGGACGACGGCCCGGGTCAACCGCGTCATCGTGACATGCGCCGGCCGACACCTGATTCCCGACACCTGATTCCCGACACCTGATTCCCGACACCTGATTCCCGACACCCGATTCCCGCCGGCCGGCACGGGGACGAGGCCCGGCTCCTGGGAATCGCGGCCGTCCTCGAACGCCTCGCCCCCTGACCCGCGTGGACCGACCGCCGCGCCGGATCTTAGGCGGACCGGCGGGCCGAGGCGATGAGATGGATGCCGATGGACTCACCCTCACGCTCGGCGGAGAGTTCCACCTCCGTGCGTACCAGGGTGGGGAAGCACGAGACGTCCTCGGCGACCGCGCGCTTGACCGCCTCCGCGGAGAGCACGGTGCGCGGGCGGATCCAGTCCACGTCGAGCCCTGCGCTGGTCAGCAGTGCCCGAAGTTCCTCGGGCCAGAAACACCGGGTGATCGTTCCGTCTTCCGCCGGCACGAGCACCACGTCCGCCCGCGGGACGTCGGACAGCTCCGCCCAGCGGTGCTGTTCGGCGAGCCGGGCGAGTCCGAGCAGCAGGGAGTCGACGCAGAGCAGCAGCCGGCCGCCCGGCCGCAGCATCCGATGGATCTCCTCCAGGATGGTCTCGGTGGCGAGGCAGAACGACAGCGCCCGAGCCTCGGCGAGGACGGCGTCAAAGGAACCGGGAGCGAACCAGTCCAGCGATCGGGCGTCTCCCACCACCGGCAGAAGCGTCCCGGGACCGCTTGCCGGATCGGGCGGCAGGGCGCTGGTGACCACCCGGACGACCTGATGGCCGGTGCTCACCATCTGGCGGGCGAAGCGGGCCCGCGGGCCGGAGACGTCGAGCACCCGCGCGGGCCGGGACGGTAGCCATTCGCGGAGCTGGACCGCCGCGACCTCTTCGTAGAACGCCCAGTATGGGTCGTCACTGTTGGCTGGAGCCTCGCAGACCAGGGTGTTCGCTCGTCCGCGAGACGGACCCGGATCGGCGTCGGGGCCAGGCGGCATGAAACGTTCCTACCCTTCGAGGGGCGATGATGCGAGGTAAGTCACACACTCAAGGCGGAAGTCTGACAGATTCCAGGCTCGACCACGCCGTGTCCTTCCCTGTTCGTGCGGATAGATGCGCACCGGATTCGCCGTCCACCGCCGCCGACCCCGGGCAGGTCCCGGGTAATGGACCGCTCACAGCTGTGGACGGCGGACGGCTGCTGGTGGTTCCCGGCACGGCGGAGTCGACGGTGCTTTTCCTGCACGGAGCCGGGACTGGCACGGACACGCCGCTTTTCGTGCAACTTGCGGCATATCTCACCTCTGTCGGGGTGCAGGTGGCGCGGCTGGAGATGCCGTACCGCGTCGCCGGGCGCCGGGCGCCGGACCGGCCGGCCCGGCTCGACGCGGTCGCGATCGCCGCGGTCGAGGCGCTGGGCCCGCCGCGCC
>NZ_CDWWXB010000084.1:12100-13197 GCF_977971855.1 Frankia sp. CoWAU3
GGCCGGCCTTTGCCGAGCGTTGCGCCGATGCGCGCTCCGGCTTTGGCCGGGGTATCGTCCGCTCTGGAAGGACGGTCGCGTGTCGCCCGGTCAGGTGTGGTGGACGCGGGGTGGGCCGCCGGGGAGCATGATGGTGAGGAAGTGATCCTGGTCGACGAGACCACCGAGGAGCGAGGCGCCCGTTTCGAGCAGGACGCCCTTCCCTACCTCGACCAGCTGTATGCGGCGGCCCTGCGCATGACCCGTAATCCCGCCGACGCGGAGGATCTCGTGCAGGAGACCTTCGTCAAGGCGTTCGCGGCCTTCCACCAGTTTCAGGCGGGCACGAATCTCAAGGCCTGGCTCTACCGGATTCTGACGAACACGTTCATCAACACGTACCGCAAGCGGCAGCGCCAGCCGTTGCAGAGCCCTACCGAGCAGGTGGAGGACTGGCAGCTCGCCGAGGCGGGGTCGCATACGTCCAGTGGGCTCAAGAGCGCGGAGACCGAGGCGTTGGAACACCTGCCGGACAGTGATATCAAGGACGCCCTGCAGGCCCTGCCCGAGGACTTCCGCATGGCGGTGTACCTCGCCGACGTCGAGGGCTTCGCCTACAAGGAGATCGCGGAGATCATGGGTACGCCGATTGGGACCGTGATGTCCCGGTTGCACCGCGGTCGCCGGGGTCTGCGGAAGTCCTTGGAAAAGTACGCCTTGGACCGTGGGCTCGTGGCGGCCGGTTCCGCCGACGGCGAGGGCGGTGCGTCGTGAGCTGCGGCGGTCCACACGAGATCGATTGCCGGAAAGTGCTCGACGCGGTTTTTCTGTATCTCGATGGTGAGTGTGAGGGCGGGCAGCAGAATCTGATTCGGGCCCACCTTGACGAATGCTCCCTCTGCCTGCGCGAGTTCGGGGTGGAGCACGAGGTGAAGATGCTCGTCGCCCGTAAGTGCGGCGGGGAGCGGGCGCCTGAGTCGCTGCGGGCGAGCCTGCTCGCCTGGCTGCGGGCCGCCCGGGTGGAGATCGAGGCCGCCGAGTACCGGCCGGAGTAGCTGGGGCCCGCCGGAGTAGCTGGGGCCGGGCGGAGTAGCTGGGGCCGGGCGGAGTATCGGGCA
>NZ_CDWWXB010000084.1:13749-14628 GCF_977971855.1 Frankia sp. CoWAU3
CCCGCACGGGGGCCAGCGCTCCGAACAGTCCCAGCGCCGCGGCGATCGCCACGTCGCCGACGCTGACGACCGCGGGCGTCCAGGGCAGGGGCAGCGGGATGATGTCACCGAGCAGGCGCAGGACCATACCATCCCCGGCCGGCGCGTGAAATGCCGAGGTCAAGATGTCGGAAATCGGTACACCGGCGCGGTCGGCCCCCCACCGCGACACAGGCATCTGGCCGCCGTTCGCGGTGATGACGGCGGCGTTGGAGATGAGACCGGTGACCAGGAGACCGAGTCCGGGCAGGCGGTTGTTCGCGCTGGCGAACAGGGCTGTGACCACGGCGGCCGCGATCCACGCCGGGCTGTGCAGGGCGGGCACGAGTCGGCCGATCGCGAGCACCAGGACCGCCGCGGCGAGCAGCCATGGTCGGGAGACATCGATGCGGGCGAGGGCGCCGAGAGTTCCGCCGCGGGCGAGGCCGACGCCCAGAGCGCATAGCAGGGTCAGCACCAGAAGTACGAGCACATGCGTAGTGTGCGGTGTTATGAGCGACAGTCCCAGCACCGGGCGGTCGCGTCGCCCCAGCGTGCCGGCCCGGATACATCCGGGGCCCAGGGACGTTGGTCGGACAGCCTCGGCGCACTACGCTCTTGCCAGATTCACCGCCGCTGAAGGGAGCCTGATGGCCGAGGAAGTCCGCGCTGAGATGGTGGCCAACGTCTGGAAGGTCGTCGTCGGTGTGGGAGACCCGGTGAGCGCCGGTGACGCCCTGGTGATCCTCGACTCGATGAAGATGGAGATCCCCGTGATCAGCGAGGACGGCGGGACGGTCGCCCGGATCGCGGTGCAGGAGGGCGACGTCGTCCAGGACGGTGACCTGATCGCCGTGGTCG
>NZ_CDWWXB010000085.1:0-1528 GCF_977971855.1 Frankia sp. CoWAU3
GCGCGGCCCTGGGTGTCACCCGAAGATTATCTCAAGGAAGTATTCATCGAGGATGATGTCCAGTTCGAATCGAAGCGAACCGGGGCCGAGCGACGGATGACGCCTCAGACCCGCAGATGACGGCGGAGCGCCACCGAAGCCATCACGGCGGCGGCGAGCACACCGACCCCCAGCACGACGGCCGCGGTCTCCCAGACCGCCGACCAACCGAACAGGGGGAACATCGTCTGCTTCGCGAACCGGCCGTCCACCAGGTAGATCTTCGCCAACGCAAGCACGCCCGTGGCGAGCAGCCCGCCAACCAGCCCCACCGCCGCGATTTCCAAGACGAACGGAGCCCGGATTGTTCCGTTGGAAGCACCGACCATCTTCATAATCGAAGTCTCCCGTCGCCGGGCGTGCGCCGAGATCAGGATCATCGTGTAGATGAGGGCGAAGGACGCCAGGGCCTGCACGCCGGCGAGGGCGAAAGCGCCCGCGGTGAAGGCGTCGAGGAACCGGTACAACGGGTCAAGCAGGCCGCGCTGGTCGCGAACAGCTTCCACCCCGTCGAGGCCGGTGTAGGTGACGACGATGTCGCGGGCCGCTCGCGGATCGGTAAGCGTGAGTCGTAGCGCCGCGGGCAGGTCGTCGGGTCCGACACCGGCGAGGACGTCGGGCGATCCACGGAAGTCCCGGCGGAAACGGTCGTACACCTGCTGTTTGCTTTCGTACCGCACGTCGGCGACCAGTGGATCCGCCGCGATCTCGGCATCGAGGGCAGACCGCTCGCCCGGGGTGATGCCATCGGAGAGATCAACGACGACCTCGATCTGGTCGAGCAGGAAGTCGTCGATGGTGTGCACCTGCGCCCGCAGGAGCAGGCCCGACCCCAGCAACGCCAGGCAGATCGTGACAGTTATGATCATGGCACAGGTCATCGCCAGGTTGCGGCGCAGGCCCGTCCACAGCAGCGACGCCAGCAGACCCGGTCGCATCAGCGGACCCGGTCGGCCGGCACCCTGGGCCGGGGCCGGGGAATCATCGGCACCGCCAGATCATCCTGGTTGTAACGCCCGCGAGCCTCGTCCCGGATCAGCGCGCCGTCGCTCAGCTCGAGCACCCGGCGGCGCATCGCGTTGACGAGCGACGCGTTGTGGGTGGCCATCACGACGGTGGTGCCGGCCTGATGAACAGTGTCGAGCAGGTTCACGATCTCGATGCTGGTGTTCGGATCGAGGTTGCCGGTCGGCTCGTCGGCCAGCAGGATCCGAGGACGGCCAACGAACGCCCGGGCGATCGCGACCCGCTGCTGTTCGCCTCCGGAGAGTTCGTCGGGATACCGGTCCGCCTTCTCCGCGAGGCCGACCAGGTCGAGTGCCTCCGGCACGACGCTGCGCACGACATGCCGAGGACGGCCGACCACGTCGAGGGCGAACGCGATGTTCGCCGTTACGGTCCGATTCGGTAGCAGGCGAAAGTCCTGGAAGACACAGCCGACCAGCCGGCGCAACTGGGGCACCCCGCGGTCCGGGATCCGCGCGACGTC
>NZ_CDWWXB010000085.1:1946-11756 GCF_977971855.1 Frankia sp. CoWAU3
GACGTCGCTCGTTCCTCCCGCAGCAGCAATCGCAGCAATGTGGTCTTACCCGATCCGGACGGACCCACGAGGAAGACGAACTCACCGGCACCGATCTCCGCGGTGACATCGACCAGCGCCGGCCGGTCGCCGTTCGGGTACCGCTTGCTCACGGAGCTCAAAACAATCATTGCGCCTTCCCACACGCCTATGACTTTCAGTAGCCGCATGGTAGGGCGTGACGAAGGTCGGGGACCGCAGGTTACGCCCGACCGGAATCTCCGGGAACAGCCCGGACGGGTCGCCGCCCGCCCGATCGACCTTTGACGGAGCGGCACGCCACCGTGCGCGGGCGTAACGTGGAAGTCGATCGTGCGCGTCGCCAGCGGTCGTGCTCCATCCGGAACGTCCGGGTGTTGTCCCCATCCCGGGGAAGTGCGACGATCGCCCGATCATGGCATCCGTCACGGGTGGGAAGGAGGCGCCATGGGCAGCGAGGATCTCGTCTGCGCGCGCTGCGCCGGACTAGTGGTCGAAGGCCGGTGTCCCACCTGCCGCGCCTCGCGCGAGTATCTGCGCCAGAACTTCTTCCAGATGTCACCGCAGGTGATCGTCGCGCTGATCGCGATCGTGATGCTACTGGCGGTCCTCGCCGCCCGTCACGTCTCTTGAGCCCGGCCACGCTGGGACCGCCCCGACGGTACCTATCACGCCTGCAAGGCGATCACGTAACGTAACCACATCTCCGATTACGATGACCGCGGGAGAACTGATCGCGGCTTCGGCCGCAAGCTGGGCGATATCCACCAGGGGCCCGATGATGATCGTCTCATCGGCTGTCCCGCCAGCGTGGATCACCGCGGTCGGAGTCTCCGGCCGGCGGCCCCGCTTCACCAGCTCGTGACTGATCTCAAAGAGTGCCCCGACGCCCATCAGCACGACGACCGTGCCCGGACCGGTAGCGAGCGCGTCCCAGTCGGCAGTGGAACCGGGATGCGAAGGATCGATGTGGCCGCTGACGACGGCCACGTCCTGGGTGATGCCCCGGTGGGTCACCGGGATCCCGGCGAGCGCGGGGACCGCGACGGCGCTCGTCACCCCGGGGACGATCTCGCAGGGCAGGCCGGCCGCGGCGCAGGCCAGAGCCTCCTCGCCGCCACGACCGAAGACGAACGGATCGCCGCCCTTGAGCCGGACGACACCGAACCCGCGCAGTCCCCGATCGACGACCACCGCGTTGATCTCGTCCTGGGTCAGGTTGTGACCGTGCGGCGCCTTGCCTGCATCGATGATCTCGGTACCGGGTCGCACCTCGTCCAGCAGTTCATGGGGAGCCAGCCGGTCGACCACCACGACATCCGCAGCCTGGAGCAGCCGTAGACCGCGTACGGTGATCAGATCCGCCCGCCCGGGACCGCCACCGACAAGGGCCACCCATCCGCCCGGGGCTGTCTGCGCACCGGTCATCTTCGTCCCCTCCCGCGTCGGCTTTCTCCCAGTGTGCGGCCTGACCAGCCCGTTCGGGGCCGATCACTGTAGCCGACCGTTTCGGCTGATCGCCCGACTGATCGCCTCAGCTGACCGGCCGGGCCGCCGCGACGGGGCCGACCAGCACCCGACCGTCCTGCACCTGCACCGGGTAGACGGGGATGCGCACCCCCTCGGCATCAAGGCACTCCCCCGTCGCCAGGTCGAACGCCTGCTTGTGCAACGGCGAGAAGACCACGGCCCGGTCTCCGCGGGAGCCGACGAGACCCCGGGAGAGCACGTTGGCCAGGCCGATCGGGTCGGCGTTGCCGACGGCGAGCACGGGACCGTCGCTCAGCCGGAAGATGGCTACTTGGGCGCCGTTGACGAGCGCGGCCACGCCGCGATCGGGAGTCAGATCGTCCAGGGCACAGATGTCGGTCCAGATCATGGCGGCCTCCAAATCGTCCGTGATGCTCCTACTTGCCTATCCAGAGGCTTTTGTGTCCGTTTCGTCCCTCTGGATAGGCAAGGAGCCTGGATAGGCAAGGAAACGGTCAGCCACCACGGGTAGCGTGGCACCGGCGATGAGGGCCGCCCGCTCGGCCGGGCGGGCCGGCCGGGGCTGGCCGCGTTCGAGGACGTGGATGACGTCGGGGTCGGCCGCCTCGGGGGCGTTGACGAACGAGGCGAACCGGCGCAGTGCCACCGGATCGGCCAGCGTCGTCTTCCACTCGTCCTGATAGGTCGCGACGTGGTAAGCCATGGCCGTGTCAAGCTCGGCGCAGATGCCCAGCGAGTCATCGACGATGACCTCACGGACATGCCCAAGGCCGCCGTCGAGGCTCTCCACCCACGGCGCGGTGCGCTGGAGGCGATCGGCGGTGCGCACATAGAACATCAGAAAACGGTCGATGTAGCGGACGAGCGTCTCGGTGTCGAGGTCGGAGGCGAACAGCTCCGCGTGCCGGGGCCGATGACCGCCGTTGCCGCCCAGGTACAGGTTCCAGCCCTGCTCGGTGGCGATCACCCCGACGTCCTTGGACCGCGCCTCCGCGCATTCCCGGGCACAGCCGGAGACCGCCATTTTGATCTTGTGAGGGGATCGCAGGCCGCGGTAGCGTAGCTCCAGGTCGACGGCCAACGTGGTGGAGTCCTGTACGCCGTAGCGGCACCAGGTCTCCCCGACGCAGGACTTCACCGTCCGCAACTCCTTGCCGTAGGCGTGTCCGGACTCGAGTCCGGCGTCGGTCAGCCGCTTCCAGATCTTCGGCAGCTGCTCGGCCCGGGCGCCGAAGAGGTCGATGCGCTGCCCGCCAGTGATCTTCGTATAGAGATTGAAGTCCCGGGCCACCTCGCCAATCAGGATGAGCGTCTCGGGCGTGACCTCGCCGCCGGGCAGCCGGGGGACGACCGAGTACGTGCCGTCCTTCTGCATGTTCGCGAGCAGGTGGTCGTTGGTGTCCTGCAGGGCGGCCTGCTCGCCGACTAGGACGTACCCGTTGTAGAGGGAGGCAAGAATCGAGGCCACCACCGGCCGGCAGACCTCGCAGCCCCGGCCCCGACCGTGCTCGGCGATCAGCTGCGAGAACGTCGTGATCCCCCGCACCCGGACGATCTCGAACAGTTCGGCCCGGCTGACGTCGAAGTGCTCGCACAGCGCCTTCGACACTTCGAGGCCCGCAGCGGCGAGCTGCTGGCCGAGGATCGTCCTGAGCATCGGCACGCAGCTGCCACAGCTCGTGCCCGCGTTGGTGCACCCCTTGATCCCAGCGACGTCGGTAAGGCCATTCTCGCTGATCGCGGCGCAGATCTGACCGTGGGTGACATTGTTGCACGAGCAGATCTGCGCCCCGGCGGAGAGCGCCACCCCGGCCCCGGAGCCGCCGGCCCCGGCGACGTCGCCGGCCGGCAGGATGAGCCGCGCGGGATCGTCCGGCACGACCCCGGCGGAGCCGACCATGGCCCGCAACGTTCCGTACTCCCCCGCATCGCCGACGAGGATGCCACCGAGGACGCTACGCGCGTCGTCGGAGAGCACCAGCTTCTTGTAGACCTTGGCCACCGGGTCGGCGAACGTGATAGGCAGCGCACCGGGAGTCGTCCCGAAGGCGTCCCCGAAGCTCGCGACATCGACGCCGAGAAACTTGATCTTGGTCGACATGTCGGCACCGGTGAAGGTCACGCCGCCGCCAAGCAGACGGTCCGCGACGACCTCGGCCATCGCGTATCCGGGTGCGACCAGCCCGTACACCCGTCCGGCCGCCAGGGCGCACTCGCCGACGGCGTAGATGTGCTCGTCGCTGGTGCGGCAGCCCTCGTCGACGACGATGCCACCGCGATCCCCGACGTCGAGTCCGCACTCGCGGGCCAGAGCGTCCCGCGGGCGGATCCCCGCCGAGAACACGACGACGTCGGTGTCGAGGCCGGCCAGCCCCTCGGGGTGACGGGCGAAGACCATTCGGGCGACCCACCCGTCGGCATCGGCCTCGATCCGCTCGGTGGCCGTGTCGGTGTGGACGCCGATCCCGAGCCCGGTGATGTGGGCTCGCAGTGTCTGCCCGCCGGCCTCGTCGACCTGGGCCGGCATCAGCCGGGGCGCGAACTCGACGACGTGGGTGGCCAACCCCAGGCTACGCAGCGCGTTCGCCGCCTCCAGGCCGAGCAGGCCGCCACCGACGACCACACCGGTCCCGGTCCGGCTGCCGCGCGCCGAGGCGGAGATCGCATCCAGGTCCTCGATCGTGCGGTAGACGTGGCAGCCGGTGGCCTCCCGGCCGGGTACCGGCGGGACGAACGGGTAGGAACCGGTCGCAAGCACCAGCACGTCGTACCGGTAGGTGCGGCCGGCACCGGTGGTCACCGTCCGGGCAGCCCGATCGACGGCGACGACCGGTTCACCGAGACGCACTCGCAGCCGGGGGTGCTCAAGGAATCCGTCCTCGACGAGGCTGAGGTCCTCCGCGGTCGCCCCGGTGAAGTACGCCGAGAGGCCCTACCCGGTCATAGGCGGGCCGAGGTTCCTCGGCGAGGACCGTGACATCCCATCGCCCCTCGACGTCGCGGTCCCGCAGCGCCGCCAACAACCGATGCCCCACCATGCCGTGGCCGACGACCACCAGTGATCGAGAAGACATCCGCGCACCACCCGCACGTCCGAACCGATGGGTGCCGGTCCGAACGGCCACCCGCTACGACCAGAACCGTACGAACCCAGGATGTCAACGCCGACTCGAAGTCAGGTCGGTCCGGCTACAAGGCATGCACTCCACGACACGACGGGATGTGAGATGCCCGACGAACGCTCGATGCGGACGTCGTGAATACGCAACGGTGCCGGTTAACACCGGCGTTGCACACCGGCAAGCGCGTGGACATGGCCGTGGCCGATCCTGCGGTGACCGGGGGATCGGCGCGGGACCCCAGGCCAGGAGGTTGCCTTGTGACAATCCGTAGTCCCGGGCGGCCCGACGCTGGCGACCGGTCCGGCGCACCCGGGACCGCCGGAACACCCGAAACCACCAGCCCGCCCGAAACCACCAGCGCACCCGGGACGTTCCCGGCGTCGGCGACATCGAGGGAGCCGGCCGTCAGCGCCGTGCTGCCACCGCTGCTCGGCTTCACCGTCGGGGTCACGGCCGCGCGTCGCCGCGACGAGCTCGCGAACCTCCTCGAACGGCGCGGAGCCCGGGTGGTCCATGCCCCGGCCCTGCGCATAGTGCCGCTCGCCGACGACAGCCTGCTGCTCGCCGCGACCCGGGAGTGCCTCACCCGGCCGCTGGACGCGGTGATCGCCACGACGGCAATCGGCTTCCGCGGCTGGGTGGAGGCCGCCGAGGGCTGGGGGCTCGGCGAGCGGCTGCGCGACCGGCTGGACGGCGCCCGGCTGTTCACCCGCGGGCCGAAGGTCACCGGCGCCGTCCGGGCCGCGGGGCTGACCGAGTGCTGGTCGCCCCGCTCGGAATCCGGCGCCGAGCTCGTCGCCCATCTGCTCACGGAGAACCTGGCCGGGCTGCGCATCGCGGTGCAGCTACACGGCGAGCCATTGCCAGACATGGTCGAGGGACTGCGCGCGGCGGGTGCCGAGGTCGTCGAGATACCGGTGTACCGGTGGGAACCGCCGGACGATCTGCGGCCGGTCCGCCGGATGGTCGAACTCATCGTCACCGGCGGGGTCTCCGCGGTCACCTTCACCAGCGCGCCCGCCGTGGTGAGCCTGCTACGGATCGCCCGGGAGATGGGACAGTTCGACGAACTGTTGACCGCGCTGCGTGGCGAGGTGCTGCCCGCGTGCGTGGGTCCGGTCTGTGCCGCCCCCCTCGAACGGCAGGGCGTGGCGACGGTGACCCCGGACCGGTTCCGGCTCGGAGCACTCGTGCGCACGCTGTCCGACGAGCTCCCGCGTCGCCGGGTGCGGACCGTCGAGGCCGCGGGGCACGTGCTGCGGGTCCAGGGCGCGGCAGTGATCGTCAACGGCGAGCCGGTGATGCTCGCACCCAGGACCGCGGCAGTCCTCGACGCGCTGACCGAGCGTCCCGGCCGGGTGCTGTCCCGAGCCGAGCTGCTGCGCCGGACGGGCACGGCCGGGCTGACCGACGAACACGCGGTCGAGATGACCGTCGCCCGGTTACGCACCGCGCTGGGACCAGCCGGCTGCGCGGTCGAGACCGTCATCAAGCGGGGCTATCGGCTCGCGGTCGTGTGAGAGAGCACGCGGCAACCGCCGGGCCCCGGACTCCAGTTTCCCGCGCCCCCGTCGTCAGGCGCCTCGGCCGAGCCGCCAGCGCGCCGCTCGATATGCCCGCCACCCCGACTGCAGTCCTCGCCGGACGCTGAGCAGGGCGTCGCGATGCCCCTGGGAAACGAGCCGAAGGATGTCGGCCGCCCCAGCGGCCCGATTGACGATCAATCGGCTGATGGCGAACCGGGACAGCGTCGGTTGATGAATGCGGTATCCGACCTCACAGGCTGATTCGAACCCGGCGGCCGCGACGACATGGCGCACCGCCGCACAGTGATAACCGAAGGGGTAGCAGAAGCTGTCCGGACGCCGGCCGGTTCTCTCCTCGATCAGCCGCCGGCTGGCGGTGACATCGTACCGCGCCAGAGCGGTCGGCACCACGTCGAGCTCCAGATGACGGTGACCGTGCGAGCCAAGCTCGATGCCCTCCCCGGCGAGCGCGGCGAGGTCGGACCAGTCCAACAGGGGGAGGTTGCGCTCGGTGTAGCCATCCAGCCAGGTGGCGCGCCGGCCGACGAAGGCGGTCGGCACATACAGGGTGGCGCTGGCCCCGATCGCCCGCAGAGCGGGCACCGCGGTGGTGACGAAGTCCTCGAAGCCGTTCTCAAAGGTAATCACCACCTGGCGGCGGGTGGGATGCGCCAGCGCGTCAGTGAGACCGGTGAGGTGGTAGCCGCTTTCGACGAGGGCCTCGAGCTGCTCTGCGAAGGCACCGGGAGGGACCTCCCAGCGTCGGAAGTCCGCACTCACCGAATCACCGACGCCGTGGTACATAAGGACGGGCAGGGGCATCGTGGGCGCACCGTCGAACACGCCGCCTGCGGCGCCGGACGCCGCAGGCGCCAGGGAGGTCACGGCGTTCCCGTACCGACGAGACTGGCCATCTTGCCCGGATTTGCACCGTTATTTCCACACATATACATGCGTGCATTCGTGTGCAGGGACACAGACCGCACTCCCTCCGCGACAGCGGTTCGCAATTGTGAACGACCAGGTGACACGGGCGTACATCCCATCGGGTGAAGCAGTAGGCGGACCAGATCAAGACACCGAAACTAAAAAATCGAACGGTCCGCGAACTACCCGGAACTCTACACGTGTATACCCGGCATGCCAATGGCGTCAGGAGATCCGGTGAGTCCTTCCCCGACGCCGAGCCGAGCCGCCGGCCGGGCCTACGTCACACCGACGTTCCCACCACGGCCGGATCTTTGTCTTTTCACCGTCCGTTCCCCGAGAGGCAGGCGACATTTGGATGCCGTCCCGGAAACGGGGGATCTCCAGACCCCCGAACCCCCGAACCCCCGGAACTCCGGAACCGGAGCGCCGGGCGCTCATCGTCTCGCCGGGCCACGAGCGCCCGGACGGTGCGGCGAGGCTTGCCCGCCCAGTCCGGAACCAGACACATCCCAGGCGTCGACAAAAGCTCCGAAGAACCCTCTCACGCCTGGTTCTCGACCGACCGCCGCCACCGGATCTCCGCGTCGATGAAATCATCGAGCTCGCCGTCGAGAACACCGCTGGTGTTCGAGGTCTCGGTGTCGGTACGCAGATCCTTCACCATCTGGTATGGGTGGAGGACATAGTTACGGATCTGCGATCCGAAGGAGACGTCCTGTGGCCCGCCGGTGATGCGCTGTTTCTCCGCCGCCTCCTCGGCCCGCCGCCGCTCCAGGAGCTTCGCCTGCAACACGATCATCGCGGCGGCCTTGTTCTGGAGCTGGCTGCGCTCGTTCTGACACGTCACCACGATGCCCGTGGGCAGATGCGTGATGCGGACCGCGGAGTCGGTGGTGTTGACCCCCTGCCCACCCGGACCGGACGAACGGAAAATATCGATACGCAGATCCTTGTCGTCGATGTCGACGTGGTCGGACAGCTCGACGACCGGGGTGACCTCGACCCCGGCGAAGGAGGTCTGCCGCCGGTTCTGGTTGTCGAACGGCGAAATCCGGACGAGCCGGTGCACCCCGTGCTCACTGCGCAGCGTCCCGTACGCATAGGGCGCCTTGACCTGGAAAGTTGCCGACTTCAGACCCGCCTCCTCAGCCTCGGAGGTGTCGAAGACCTCCGTGGCGTAGCCGTGCCGCTCGGCCCACCGCAGGTACATCCGAAGCAACATCGCCGTCCAGTCGGCCGCGTCCACCCCGCCGGCCCCGGCCGAGAGCTGCACGATCGCGTCCCGCTCGTCGTACTCGCCGGACAGCAGGGTCCGAATCTCGAGACCGGCGATGTCACTGGACAGCCTGGGAAGATCGGCTGCGGCCTCGGCGAGCAGATCCTCATCGCCGAGGTCCGCGGCGGCGGCGATGTCGTCGAGACGGCGACGCAGCCCCTCCACCCTGGCGATGTCCCCGCGCGTCGACGACAACCGGCGGGTGACAGCCTGGGCCCGGTCCTGATCGGACCAGAGGTCGGGGTCCGCGGCCTGACGCTCCAGATCCTCGGCGCGACGGCGCAACCCCTCCACGTCGAGAACCGTCTCGATGCCGGTCAACGTGGCATCCAGCTGTTTGATCTCCTCGGACAGGTCGACGGCCATGCTGTTCACCTTACCGGCGGCGCCCGGGGGCCACCGCCACAACGGATCTTGTCCGCCCGGACGGGAGCCGGCCGAGTTCGCATCGGCGTCGTGCCGAGCCCCGGCGACCTCCCGACAGCATCCCGACGACGTCTCGACCAGGAAACATCATCGTGGCGAAACATGCAATGGCTCGACGACACGAGGAGAAACATTCGCGGGATGCCACGAGCATTTCGGCCGACCGACGCCCGCACTGCAGACAATCGTTACAGCGGCCCCGGGCGGTCAGCCGGTTCAGCCGTCCGATGACAACCTCCGACAACAACCGATGCCAATTCCTGAAGAGACACGTACCACATCGCCGAGTTCGCACAACTCGACGCGTCCGCGGCCCCCGAACGATACCTTCGAAGGCGGCGCTTCGCGCACGAATACGTGAACGCCGGGTTTCGTCGGGACAGTGCGGCCCCGCGACCATATGGGGGTCGGCCACGGAGAGCTCGGATGCGGAGAGCTCGGCGACATCGACCGGTGCGCGCGTGTGCACCGGTCGATGTCGCCGGGACAGGACGAAGACAAGACTCAAGGACCGACCCCTACCACGGGAAACCGACCACTACCACGGGAAGAGGAGGAAGGCCGCCGTGAATAACCGGATCTGTCGTCCGAGCGATCGGATCACGCCGTTAGCGGCGGCGACTCACCGCCCTGTCGCGTGCCAGCGGAAGGCCGCGATCATTCCCGCAGGAGCACGGAGGGTCCCATCGTGTCGGAGGTCTCGAAGGTCGCAGACCGACGCTCTGTCCTGGTTGCCACCGGCCTCGCGGCGGTGGGCTCCGTGAGTCTGCGCGGCGACGCGTCCGGCCTGCACGAAGCCTGCATGGCAGCCCTGACCGCGACGGTCAGGGCCTACGAGACGTCTGATCTGATCACTACCACGTCCGCCCTGGTCTCGTTAGAGCGCACGACACAGACCGTGCCCCGGGAACACCGGCTGCGCGGCCGGCCAGCGCTGGAGTGGATGCGGCTGCACGCGGCGGTCACGACGGTGGCGGCTGCCACCGCCTACGACCGCGGCAAACACTCCGACGCCGCTGCG